>CAZBCJ010000001.1:0-7970 GCA_964490545.1 uncultured Flavobacteriaceae bacterium
CATTTAACGAACCCTACTTCTTAAAACTAACAACTTTTGTAAAAGAGGAATATCAAAGCCATATATGCTATCCTCCAGGAAATTATATTTTTTCAGCACTCGATGATTGTCCATTAGATAAGCTAAGATTAGTCATTATTGGTCAAGATCCATATCATGGTAAAGGTCAAGCTCATGGATACTGTTTTTCTGTACCAGAAGGAGTGAAACACCCACCATCTCTTGTAAACATATTTAAGGAACTAAATGATGATATGGGGGTTTTATACCCAAAGAGCGGAGACTTAAGAAAGTGGGCTAATCAAGGTGTCTTGCTTTTAAATTCAACACTGACTGTTAGGAAGAATTCACCTGGAAGTCATCAAAATCATGGATGGGAACTATTTACTGATAAAATAATAGAAATTATATCTTCTAATAAAAAGAATATTGTATTTATGCTTTGGGGAAATTATGCTAAGAGTAAAGTGAAGTTAATAGATGAAAGTAAACATCTAATATTAAAGTCTGGACATCCTTCTCCTTTAAGTGCTAACAAGGGTTTATGGTTTGGAAATAAACATTTTAGTAAAGCAAATAATTATTTTAAAATAAATAATATATCTGAAATTCTATGGTAATTATATCCTTTTAAGGGTATAGTCTATTAAATTTTCAATTGTTTTATCAGGATTAGTGCTGTATTCTTCTAGTTCCCTGTTGGCAAGTATTGCATTTAGAGAAATAGCTTTGTGGCCAAGTAGTTTAGACATTCCGTATATAATTGCGGTCTCCATTTCAAGGTTTGTCGCATCATGATTATTGTAATAGATGTTTTTTAATTTATCAAGGCAATTATTATTTGATTTATTCAATCTTATCGATCTTCCTTGTGAACTATAAAAACCACTACATGTTATTGTAATTCCGGTATTAACATCCTTTGAATTAAATTTATTATATAACTCACTAGAGCAATCATAACAATATAATTTGTCTTGAATTTTATGATTATCATATATGTGTTTTGTGAAGTTTGAATTATCTATAGTTGACAAATCATAATTCAATAAGAATCCATCAACATCAATAGCCATTTTACTGATAAGAAAAGAATCAACAGGAATATTATTTTGAATTGCCCCTGAAGTGCCTATTCTTATTAATTCTAACTTTTTTAAAGACTTATTTATTTCTCCTGTATCCAAGTCTATATTAACCAAAGCATCCAACTCGTTAAGTACAATATCAACATTTCCTGAACCAATTCCAGTTGAAATAACAGTAATCCTATTTGAGTTATAATGTCCTGTTACAGATTTAAACTCTCTATTTTGAACTTCAAATTCGATTTTTTCAAAATGCTTTGTGATTTTATCAACGCGAAATGGATCTCCAACTAGTATAATTTTTGAAGACAAGTTTTGAGGTTTTAGTTTTAGATGGTAGACAGAACCATCTCCATTTAATATTAACTCTGATTTATCCATTGATTATATCTATTAAATTAACCACCAACTCTTTTAACTTTAAAGCCCATTTTTACCAATTCTTCCATAATTCTATTCCTATTGTTTCCTTGAATAATAATTTTTCCTCCCTTAACAGTGCCACCTACACTTAACATGGTTTTTAACCTTTTTGCTATTTCTTTTTTATCGGTATCTTTTATACTGGTGAATCCCTCAATAATAGTGATAGGCTTCCCTTTTCTCTTCTCATATTTACATATAACGGGGTCATTTTGGTTATTAGAAATCTTAATGTCATCTTTTGACTCCTTAAAGCTATGATCAGGGAAAAGGTTTTCTAATTGGTTTTTTAAATCCATTATTTCTTTAACAGACCTAATTCTACTAGTCTTTCATTTAAAAAGTCTCCAGCTGTAATATCATTAAATGACTTAGGATATTCTTCGCAAATACAAGATTCCAATACATTTAACTTCATATCACTTACTGGATGCATAAAAAATGGAATAGAATATCTAGACTTTTTAAGTAATTCTTTATCGGGGTTTACCACTCTATGAACTGTTGATTTTAATACATTATTTGTATGCCTAGAGAGCATATCACCAATATTAATCATTAATTCATTTTTTTGTGCCACAGCATCAATCCATTCACCATTAGAATGTAGAACTTGCAACCCTTTTCCATGTGCGCCCATCAGTAATGTAATTAAATTTATATCTCCATGAGCAGCAGCTCTAACTGCCTCCTTAGGATCTTCAAGAATAGGAGGGTAGTGGATAGGTCTTAAAATAGAATTTCCATTATGGATATATTGATCAAAATACTTTTCATCTATTTTCAAATATAATGCTAGAGCTCTTAAAACATATTTGGCAGTTTTTTCAAGTGTAACATATACTTCTTTGCCAACTTCATTAAATTCAGGCAATTCATCAACAGATATATTTGGAAAATAATTGTATTTGTTTTTTTCTTCTTCATCAATATATTGACCAAAATGCCAATATTCCTTTAAGTCTCCATGTTTACTTCCTTTAGCACTTTCTTTTCCAAAAGCAACATACCCTCTTTGACCAGAGTACTCAGGGTGTTCATATTTTGTTTTAACTTCATCAGAAAGATTGAAAAACAATTTAATTTGGTTATATAGTTTCTCAACAAGTTCATCAGATAAAAAATGGCCTCTTACCGCACAAAATCCAATCTCTTGAAAAGCACCTCCAATTGTTTGAACAAATCTTTCTTTTTTCTCTAAATTATTACTTAAAAAATCTCTAAGATCTACTGATGGTATATTGTTCATAATGACAAGCTTTATTAGTATTTCGCAAATATACGAAATGTTGATATTAAATTTTTGGCTCTTTAATTATATATGAAAAATCATAGCTTTATTTAACTATAATATTGCTATTTTTATACCGATCTATAGATTAGAGTTTTTCAATGAATTATCAAAAAACTTCAATAAAAGCAACACAACATTTAGAGTTATACACTTCAATGCTAAAATCCAGAATGATTGAAGAAAAAATGCTCGTTTTACTTAGACAGGGAAAAATTTCAAAATGGTTTTCAGGAATAGGTCAAGAAGCAATATCAGTTGGAGTAACATTGGCTTTAGAGAATGATGAATATATTCTTCCGATGCATCGAAACTTAGGGGTTTTTACTTCTAGAAACATACCCCTTAATAGATTGTTTTCTCAATGGCAAGGCAAACTTTCTGGTTTTACAAAAGGAAGAGATAGATCATTCCATTTTGGCACAAATGAATATAATATTGTAGGCATGATTTCGCATTTAGGACCGCAGTTAGGGGTTGCAGACGGAATTGCATTATACCATCTACTAAATAAAAATAAAAAAGTTACGGCAGTCTTTACAGGTGAAGGAGGAACTAGTGAAGGAGATTTTCACGAAGCGCTAAACGTTGCTTCTGTTTGGAATTTGCCAGTTATATTTATTATTGAAAACAATGGTTATGGTCTTTCAACACCTATAAATGAACAATATAATTGTAAAAATTTAGCTGATAAAGGATTAGGGTATGGTATTGAATCCCATATTGTAGATGGGAACAATATTCTTGATGTATATTCAAAGGTATCTTCAATAGCAGCTAAAATTAGAAAAAACCCTAAACCTGTATTAATAGAATTTAAAACTTTTAGGATTAGAGGACATGAAGAGGCTAGTGGTGTAAAATACGTGCCTAAAGAATTAATTAGTGAATGGAAAGAAAAAGATCCTATATCTAATTATGCATCATTTCTTACAGAGTCTAAGCTTCTTACAAAAGATGATATAGCAGAAATTAAAAATAAATTTACTGAAGAAATAACTCGAAACTTAGAATTAGCTTTTAATGAGCCAACAATCAAACCAGATATAAATACTGAATTAAATGAAGTTTATAAAAATCATTTATTTAAGCAAGTAAGACACTCTAAAAAAACATCTAATTTAAGATTTGTAGATGCTATCTCAGATGGTTTATTTCAATCAATGGAAAAGAATAGTAGTTTGATTCTAATGGGGCAAGATATAGCAGAATATGGTGGTGTATTTAAAGTTACTGAAGGTTTTGCTGAAAAGTTTGGAGTAGAAAGAGTTAGAAACACTCCTATATGTGAATCAGCCATTATTGAAGTCGCAATGGGACTTTCCATATGTAACACAAAGAGTATTGTTGAATTACAATTTTCAGATTTTATAAGTTCTGGATTTAATCCTGTTGTAAACTATTTAGCTAAGTCTTATTATAGATGGAAACAAAATGCTGATATTGTTTTAAGAATGCCTTGTGGGGCTGGAGTAGGAGCAGGACCTTTTCATTCCCAAACAAATGAAGCTTGGTTTACCAAAACACCTGGATTAATTGTGTTATATCCAGCATTCCCATATGATGCTAAAGGACTTATAATATCAGCTATTGAAAACCCAAATCCTGTTTTATTCTTTGAACATAAAGCATTATATAGAAGTATAAGGCAAGAAGTACCTAAGGATTATTATAATATACCTATTGGGAAAGCTTCAATATTAAGATCTGGCAATAGTATTTCGATCATTTCTTATGGGGCAGCTATTCATTATGCTGCAAAAACTTTAGATAAAAACCCTAATATAAGCGCAGATTTAATCGATCTTAGGAGCCTATGTCCATTAGATACAGAAACTATAATAAATTCAGTAAATAAAACTGGCAAGGCAATTATTCTTCAAGAAGATTCGTTGTTTGGGGGTTTGGCTTCTGAAATCTCCTCTATAATAATGGAAAATTGCTTTGAATCATTAGATGCACCTGTAAAAAGAGTAGCAAGCTTAAACACTCCAATACCATTTGAGGCTAGCTTAGAAAAACAATATTTACCTTACAATCGATTTGAAAGTGAGCTAATTAACTTATTTAATTATTAGCTTGAATATTATTAGCAATTTCTGTTGCTTCTGTTAAAACTCTTAAGAGATTGCCACTCCATATTTTACTTATTTCTTCTTTTGTATAACCTCTTTTTAGTAATTCCTTAGTAACATTAAATGTCTCAGATGCATCAGACCATCCCTGAATTCCTCCACCTCCATCAAAATCACTGCTAATTCCTACATGATCTATACCTATTCTTTTAACCATATAATCTACGTGATCAACTAAATCTTGAACAGTTACTAATTCAGTAGATATATCATCCCTTAAGTACCCAGCATAAGCTACTGTTTGAACAACGCCGCCATTTTGCTTAATCCAATCTAATTGTTCATCATCTAAATTTCTCGAATGATTACATAAGCTTCTTGCTGAAGAATGAGACGCGATAACAGGTGCACTGCTAATCTCTATCATTTGTCTTATAGCTTCTTTAGAAGGATGGGAAACATCAATCATTATCCCAAGCCTGTTCATTTCAAGAATTGCTTCTTTTCCTCTATCACTTAATCCATTATGCATCCATATGTTATCTTGCTCTCCAGTATTTGAGTCAGAGAATTGACTATGCCCATTATGTGCTAAAGACATATATCTTGCTCCAAGATTATAAAATTTTTCAATGTTTGATAAATCTTCCCCTAAAGGATATGCGTTTTCAATACCAATCATAGCAATCTTTTTCCCTTTTGCATTTATCCTATACACATCTTCTTCTGATAATGCAAGCTCAATTTGATCAGGGGCGTACTGTTCTACAAGTCTGTGAATTGCCTCAAATTTATCAATCGCATTTTTATATGCTCTTTTATATCCATTTTTATTTAAAGAATCTTGACCGGTAAAAACAATAAACCAAGCTACATCTAGTCCTCCATCTATCATTTTTGGAAGATTAACTTGAGAATTTGTATTAATTGTATAATTATTACTATCAGTGAAATTATTTATATCAATATCACAATGCGTATCAAGAGTTATTATTTCATTATGTATTTCCATTGTATTTTTTTCTCCAATAATTTTATCTTGATATACTATAAAAAAAGTAATAATAGCAAGAACAATAACTATAATATGATTTTTTTCTTTTGACAATTTGAATATAACTTATTACTAAATACACAATTAAGATAAAATTTTTCATTTAAAAATTGTTAAATAACTAATAAAAGTTGTTATTTTTGCAAATCTTCATAAATTAAAATGATAGCAAAAAACGACAAAGATTTGTACACCTATCAAAAAGGAGCAATTTTTGAAATCTTTAAACGATTTGATACTGCTGTTTCTGATTATCATTTGCTTTATCAACTTCCTACAGGGGGAGGAAAGACTATAATTTTTTCTGAAATAGTAAGGCAATATCTTAAAAATCATACCAGTAGAGTAGTGGTGCTGACGCATAGAATTGAACTGTGTAATCAAACCTCTAAAGTGCTAACAGAGTTTGGAGTAGAAAATAAAATTATTAACAGTAAAGCTTCTTTAGATGATCAAGAAGATTATAGTTGTTTCGTAGCTATGGTAGAAACATTAAACAACAGACTCCTTGACGATAAGCTAGATATCTCAAATGTTGGATTAGTCATAATTGATGAAGCTCATTATAATTCATTTACAAAACTTTTTAAGTTTTTTAACACATCATTTATTTTAGGAGTAACAGCAACCCCATTAAGTTCAAATATTAATCTTCCTATGAATGATAATTACGATGAATTAATTGTAGGTGAATCTATAAAAGAACTGATTCATAATAAGTTCTTAGCAAAAGCGGACTTATTTACATATAATGTTGGTTTAACATCACTTGTTGTTGGTGCAAATGGAGACTATACAGTTAAATCCTCTGAAGATCTTTATACAAACAATGATATGCTCTCTAAATTAATTCTAGCGTATGAAGAAAAGTGTGTTAATAAAAAGACATTGATTTTTAATAATGGAATTAATACATCTCTAATTGTATACGATACTTTTAAAAATGCTGGATTTAATATTAAACATTTAGACAATACTGCAACAAAAAAAGAAAGAGCTGATATTTTAAAATGGTTTAAAAAAACACCTAATGCAATTCTAACATCAGTCAGTATTTTAACGACTGGATTTGATGAACCCACAGTTGAGAGTATTATTATTAATAGAGCTACGAAATCCTTAACATTATATTACCAAATGATTGGAAGAGGCTCAAGAATCTTAGATAATAAATTAACATTTGATGTAATAGATTTAGGAAATAATTTCTATAGATTTGGTCAGTGGGGATCAGATATAAATTGGCAACAAATTTTTAAGTTCCCAAATAATTACTTAGATAGTATTATTTCAGATGAAGAAATTGAAGGTCGTTTTAAATATGAAATGCCAGAAGAAATTCAAATTCTTTTTTCAAATTCCGAAAATTTATACTTTAATGTTAATGAGGTCTATGTGGATTCTATAAGAAATGGCAAGTCTTCAAAAATTGTCTTACAAAAAGCTATTGAACATCACTCAAAAATGTGTGTAGAAAATTCAGAAGATGTTTATGATGCACTAACCCTAGTTAAGGAACTTAATGATGATGTAGATTATTTAATAAAGAGGTACTCTAAATGTATTAGTAAAAGTACTCCTAATTTTCTTGAATGGTTAACTGATGAATATAAGAAGAGATTAAGAGCTTACATAAGAGTTAATTTTGATCAGGTAAAGACACTAGTACATTAAAACATTAAATATTTATGACTGGACTTGAGATTTATTATTATTTTATCGCAGCATTTTATACAATTTTACCTCCAATATTTATTGTCAGTTACATTTATAAGAAAGACTTGTATGACAAAGAACCTGGCAAGATAATAAGAAAATGTTTTTTGTACGGTATTTTAATTGCATTGCCTATAGGATTTTTAGAAATCTTTATAGAGAGCCTATTTTCGTATTTTACTTGATGGATATATCGCAGGCCGTCACGAAGTAAGGGTGTTTACTAGTAAGTATGAAAAGTAATATATATATATATATAATAATTAATAATAATAATGAAAAAAACATTAGATAAGTAAATATAAAAGCAATTAAGAATAAAA
>CAZBCJ010000001.1:7980-40903 GCA_964490545.1 uncultured Flavobacteriaceae bacterium
AAAGCTATATGCTCTAATGAAGTACCCTTTCAAACTAAAGGACTTTAACGAACCTTATGATGGGATATTATACTCTGCAACTATTGGCTTAGGTTTTGCTTTTATTGAGAATATTTTATACGTATTAGGTAATTTAGATATAGCAAGAGAGATAGCAATGAGTCGAATGTTTACTGCAATTCCTGCTCATGCTGCATTTGGAGTTTTAATGGGTTATTTTGTAGGCCTAGCAAAATTTGATTTAAAAAACAAAACTAGGTTAGTAATCACAGGGCTTGTTATTGCAACATCAACTCATTGTCTTTATAATTATTTTATATTTAAATTCAGCAATTCCGTATATATGCTTTTTACTTTTGTTGTATTAATCATTGCATTATATTTATCAAAAATTGCGATAAAAAAACATCAAGATAATTCACCTTTTAAAAATTAATATTATGAAAAAACTATATTTAATTCTAATTGCAACTACTTTAATTATAAGTTGCGAAAACAATAAAAAAACAGAAACCGTTACTGTTAAGCATGAAAGCTCAATTATTAATCCTGAAGTTTCTTTTGGTGTTAGAGGAAATTGTGGAATGTGTAAAACTACAATTGAAAAGGCTGCACTTTCTGTTGATGGAGTAGAGGAAGCTTCTTGGAGCACAGCAACAAAAATTCTAGACATAAAAACAAAAACTAGTTTAGATTCAATTGTAATTAAAATTCATCAAGCTGTAGCAGATTCTGGATACGATACTGAATTAATTTCTGCAATGGAAGAAAACTATAATAATTTGCCTGGATGTTGTCAGTACAATAGAGAAATGGTAATAACAAATAATAATTAAATCGTGTTAAGATTTACGTTTATTTATCTTTTGCAAATCACATTTATTGGTAGTTTCTTATTCGTCGTTTCATGTAAGGGGGATATTGTTGATATACCTCCTGGAAATGATCCTAATTTCACTATAATAAGTCACTCAGATCAAGGTTTTTCCTCAACTAATAGAAAAGTCTCTGTTTTTGGTGTTGACATATATGCTGTTTCTGAAGTTAATGATGAGAAACTCCTGCATGCAGCTAATGTTTTGGCACAATATTTAGATAATAATGAAGATGGAAATGTTGACAATAATCAAGTTCACGACAAAATGATTGAAAATAAGGCATTCGTTATTATGTGGAAAGATGATAATGATTTAGATATTGAACCTCCAAATGATAGAATTGGACAAGACTTAGGAGATGATGAAACCAACCCAAATTTTGTTATAAATAATAAACAGGGGCAATTTGATGCTTCATTAGAGGAAATATGGCATATAATCAGTCATTCTGGCTACGCATATGCTTATCCTGAGGTTTTTGGAGAAAACCCTGGAACTTCTTTAACTAATGCTATGGATATAGCTAGAGGAGGTTTTTTTACAGAAATACCTAATTCATATCCATCTAGTGCATGGTATTCATATTATGATTACACATGTGAATACGATTGTATGGCTGCAGAATATATATATTGGGCAATTACATCAATTTTGGGAGCTCAGGAAAATAGGCTAAACGAAATTGGTGATGAATGGATTTTAAATACTGCTGAGCTTGTAGAAACTGTCGATACCGCTATATACTCATTATTAACGATGGATGAATATAACTTTCCTACAGAACTACCTGACGGTTCTTACAGACATTAAGAATACCAGATAAAATGTTCTATAATTTATATTATGTAAAATAGGATTTATTTCTACAGTATAATTAGTTCTTTATTATTCTATGGGTTTCTGCCCTATTATTAAACTTCAGTGTAATCAAATAAATACCATTCATAAAAGAACTAATATTAATAGGTTCGTCAATGATGGTTTTACCCTCTAAAATTAGCTTAGAATTTAGATCATATATTTTGTAACTAATATCTCCATTATAGTTATACCCACTTAAAATAATAGAATTATTAGAAGGATTTGGGCTTATCGTAAATAGCTTTACAATATTATCATTTTCAGTTAATGTATTAGTATAGCAGTTTTCAGCTACTGAAAATTCTGTTTTTATTAACTCACTAATCTTATTGTCAGAAAAGCTTTCATTAGCTGTATGATTAAAGAATGTAGCATCAACAGCTTGGTCATCAGCTCCTAAATAATCTTGTAATAAAGTACCTATTGTTTGTCTATAGTCGTATTGAACAGTTTGTATCTGCCAATTATTGTCTTCAGATGCTTCTGTTAAGTCAACATTTACTCCTGAAACTCCCCCATTTACGGGGTAACCAAAGACAAACATTGGAGCAATTTCTCCATGATCGGTGCCTAAATTTCCGTTTTCTTTGGCTTTTCTTCCAAATTCTGAGAAAGTAAGACCCACAACATCATCTTGAAATCCTTGAGATTGAATATCTTCCATAAATTGACTAATAGCTCCATCTACTTCTGTCAATAATTCATTATGCGTACCAATAATGTCATTTCCAGATTGAATTTGACTAAAATGAGTATCAAAACCACGCAACTTAACAAGATATACTTTTGATTCTAAACCACCACTAATTAATCTAGCAACTGTTTTTAATTGGTCAGAGATATCTGTATCCTGATAATCTGCATTATTAACGCCATTATTAAATGCATTTGAAATTGCTTCAGAATAAGTGTTTGATAACTGGTCATTTTCTATGATATATTGAAGTTCTATCCCATAGTGTGAGTCTGGAATATAAGCTGGAGGCTCCCCTCCTAACCCACTTAATACTGAATAAAATCCGGAGGCATCTTGACCTTCTATATTAATAGCTAATCCATGTTCGGCTTCTCCATGAAATCCAAGTGATCCACTTTTAGAGCCTATTTCAACACCTAATGGAAATGACGATTCTACAAGGTCATAATAGTATGATTCCATAAATCTACCTATCCATCCAGAATCTCCACCGTTTAACCAACTATTTCCATCATTTCCTGTATTATATATATCAGTTGATGCAAAATGACTCTTGTTTTGTGAAGGATAACCTACAGATTGCAATATTCTTAAAATTCCTTGATCATATATGTTTTTTAAACCAACTAATGCTGGATGCAATCCTAATTGTTGATTATCCGATAATGTAGTATCAAGAGTTATAAATGAGTTTGAACCAGAATCTGGTATCCTTAAAGTTGGTCGTAAATTACTGTATAGATCATAATTATTTAAAGGAACAACAGTGTTTAGCCCATCATTTCCTCCTGCTAAATTGATTAAAACTAATTTTCTGTTTGTAATATTGCAATCCAAGAAGCCTTCTGCAACTTTAAGAGCTGAATTTATTTCATATGGGAAAAGCCCTAATGCTGATGCGCTACTAGTAAGTTTTATAAAATTTCTTCTTTTCAATTTTCAAATAGTTACATTAATTGGTATTCTGGTGCATTAATCATTGCACCAATCAACAAATCTAATCTGTTTTTAACTGTTGTGTTTTCACCTGTAGCTAAATATTCATCCCAAGTATCTGTCCAGTAATATGAAGGATAGTCTTCAAGTATTAATTCAGCAAAATATGAAACTCTGTCTTCATCTATTGGATTTGGATAGAGAATATTAGCAATTTCATCTATCAAATAATAAATATTTCCAGGATTAGCAGAAGTGTTTTCAACAAAGGAAACAGTATCTAATTCTGAGCCAAATTGACCATTTCCACCAAGTTTATTTCTACCAGTAATTAAACATTCTATTAAACGATATCTAGCTAGTATTGTACTTGAAGAAAACCAATGTCTATCAAAATCTGGGCTCTGATAGATCGCAGGATGACCAGCAACAGTATCTGGAGCAAAAAGATTCATTCCACTCATTGGAAAATAAGTGTTATGTAGAAAATTTCTAATGAATTTATAATAGTTATCTATATCATCCTCTGGACTAGGAATATTAAATCCTAAATTTGTAATAGTTGATGATAATAATTGTACTGGTGACTTTACTATTGATCCTAATATTTCATCTGTAGAATCAGAATCTGCAGCGTCAAAGAAATGTTGAGATTTAAGCAGCCTTTTTACAACTGGCAATATGTTGTAATTTTCTTGATATAATTGCTGAGCTAATGGTAATAATATTGTGTTTTCAACTTCTTGATCCCATTCACTTTTAACAAAAAATCTATATAGTTTTTTTACATATGCCAACGCTGTCGCTTCCTTATTAAAAACCATGTCAACAAATTCATGTAATTCGTTAAATATTGTTTCTTCAGAATTACCGCCAGTTAATTCATAATTATCAAATGCATAACTAAATGTTTTTACTCCTTGATCATGATGATTGATAGAAAGTCTTCCCATTGGAATATTAGTGTCAGGATCAATTATACTTCTATCAAGCTGAGTTTTAAATCCTGAAAAAACTTTTGCAGCTTCTATAACATCTTGCTCAGTATAAGTGGTATAGTCCCCTTCTCCAACCTGTTCTCCTTTAGTTATAGTAAATAACTCGAGGAATTCTCTTGCATAATTCTCATTAGGATTGTTAGCATTATTTTGAGTGTTGTCTAAATAATTTAGCATTGCATTATCCAATGTTATTTTTTTGGCTAATTCTCTTAAATTTCCTTCAGAATAAAATTCAAGTAATCTTAGGTGATCATAAAAGTAGTGTGAAGCTCCAACATCCCCACTGGCTATTGTAAAAGTTGTATGAAGAAAAAAGGTTAGCTTATCTTTTAAATTAGCCCTATTTATCATATTATACCACCACCAAGCAGATAACAGCGCTCTTTTTCTTGGTTGATTTTGTATATCAGGAGGATAAACACCTGAAGAAAGCCAATAACCGTGTGGATCATCTAATGGCATTGGATCATATGGTTCATTATAGCTTATAGTGTCATCCAAAAGTAATTGATCAATAGCATCAGCAGCAGTTAAATTAGACATCTCACTTAATAGAGCATTATTATAATGAAATAAACATCTTCTAAGTAGATGTTTTGCCCTTAATTGACCTAGATTTGAAGTTAATGGGTCAAGTGACATATAGTAGTTTATTTACTATTATTTTTTTCTATATAAAGAGAAGTTGAAGGGAAAGCAAATTCACTATTGTGTTTATTAACTATTTCAATAATACTATAATTAATTTTCTGCTGTGTATCAATTAAATTTTCCCATTCAGGACTGTTTACGTAATATAGCACCATAATATCCAAAGAACTTGCCCCAAAACTTAAAAATCTAACTCTCCCGTCTTCATTTGTCATTGGATGATCATCTACTAGTTTTTGAATATCATTTACTATATTTTTAATTTGTTCTATTGTAGTATCATAAGTAAGACCAATATTGAACTTTACTCTTCTTACAGGTCTGACACCTAAATTATCTAATTCCGTATTAATAACATTCTTGTTTGGAACTGTTACTATACTTTTATCAAATGTTCTGATTCTAGTGCTCCTAAAGCCTACTTTTTCAACCTTTCCTGTAACACCCCCTAGAGTAATAACATCTCCAACAGCAAAAGGCTTGTCAAAAAAGATAGTAAATGATCCTAATAAATTTTCTATACTTTCTTTTGAAGCCAGAGCAATAGCAACACCTCCTACTCCTAGCCCAGCAACTAATGCAGTGATGTTTACATTAAATACATTTCCAAGTATTATTATTAACGCAAAAATATATACTAAAACCTTTGTAAGATCAATGGCAAAAGGGATAAGCCCATCATCAACTTTACTTTCAGTCTGTGCAGCTCTATCTTTAAGTTTAACACCAACAAACTCCACAGATCTTAGAATAGTCCAAAAAATAGAACATATAACAGCTAGATAAAACCCTTTGTCAATAATCATTTTCAATCCAAACTCAGAACTATCAACTAAACCCCATTCATTTGGAAAATTAAGGGAATTTAATCCTATATATAAAATCATTAACAAGAAAAAATAATAGAGAGGTTTTCTTAATAGTGATTTTAACATATCCCTTTCATTGTCTGAGTCTTTACTTCCAAATAATTTATATGCAATTCTGAGCAAATATGATATAATAGGTTTTGTTATAATTAAACCAACTATAATTACCAAAAAGAAGTATAAATAATCCTTAACAGAATTATTTAAAAATTCAATACTTAAAAATTCTAAATCCATATTCTTATGATTATATTCAAAAATAACAAAAATAATACGAACCATTTAATATTATAATTTTCTTTTAGCTCTAATTAAATATTTTGTATATTAATACTCTTATCATTCTTAAAAATAAACTTTATGAAAAATTTTAAATCAATTCTAGCTATTGCTATTCTTGCTGCAATAAGCTATTCATGCAATAATTCGGCCGTTCAAAAAATGATGCAAGAACCTGAAAATCCAGGAATGGTACAATACGAATCTAATCAAAAGCTTTATGATAACTCTTTTGATCTTTTTTGTGCTAATAATTTAGATGAGTTTACAAAAACTGTTTCTGAAGACGTATTATGGCATCCTCCACATGGAGATTCATTAACAAAATCTGATTGGAGTGCTGATATGAAAATGTGGCATGATCATTTTGAAAACTTTAAATTCACCAATAGACAATACTTCCCAGGAGTTGACGAATCATTTGAACCAAATGGATCTGTTAGAGTTTATGGTGTATGGAGTTTTAATCACAAAGAAACAGGTATGGAGTTTTCTAATCAAAAATGGTATTCTGTTGCTAATTTTAATGATCAAGGTCAACAAGATGAAATGTGGGAGTATTTTGATGCGTCTTACTCCTTCTTAAAACTACTAGAAGCTTCACTTATAGAAACTGAAGAAGAATAATAATTAATACTTAATATTATGAAAAATTTTAAACTAATAATTACAATTGCAATTCTAACTGCTTTTGTGTATTCATGTAATAATTCCGCTGTTCAAAGAATGATGGAAGAACCTGTAGAGCCAGAAAGAGCTGTTGGAATGTCAGACTGGGCAGGTGTTAAAGATATGAAATGGCATATAGGAACTCAAGAAGCTGTTGATGTAGCAAAAAACATGGACTCTGCATGGAAAGCACGTGACTGGGAAACAATGAGAACCTTTATTTCTGACACTGCAAAAATTACCGCTTCTAACGGTTATACTTTTGCCTCACCTGATGATTTTATTGAAAACCGAAAAAGATTGGATTCTGTAATGGCATCTGATGGAGCAACATTTGATTGGAAATTTACCAATCTGTTCTCTGTTGATTTAAATCCTTCAGCAGGTGGAGAGCATGTTCATGCTGATTACTATGGCATGTATACTAAAGATGGAAAAGAAGATAATTTTAGAGTTATGAATAGATATTATGTGATTGATGGTAAAATTGTCGTATGGAACTCATATTCTCAAGAAATAATAGAACCAGAAGAAGAAACTGAAGAATAATAACTAAATATATAAGAAATGAAACATTTAAAATTAATTTTTACGATTGCAATACTAACTGCTTTTGTGTATTCATGTAATAATTCCGCTGTTCAAAGAATGATGGAAGAACCTGTAGAACCTGAAAGATCAGTTGGATTCACAAACTGGTCTGATGATGGAGCTGAATATAAATTCCATTTAGGAACTGATGCAGCTGTTCAAGTTGTAAGAGATCTTGATGAAGTCTGGACGAATCAAGATTGGGAAGGTGTAAGAGCAATGCTTTCTGATACTGCCAAATTTTATTGGAGAAATGGCAATGTACTTTCAGTTGATGAGTTTATGACTCAAATAAGTTCTGATAGCACAGGATCTGCTACATGGAAATTCAATGGAGCTTTCTCTGTTGATTTAGATCCAACAAGAGGCGGAGAGCATGTTCATGCTGCTTTTTCAGTATCTACTAAAACAGATAGCACTACTGTAAATAGGGATGTTCATGAAAGGTACTATATAATCGATGGAAAAGTTGTTACTTGGCATCAATATAGTCTTGATGTAAAATAATATCCTACGATAATCAAACATAAAAAAAGCACCATAAAGGTGCTTTTTTTATTCACTATATTTTACAATTTAGTTATTGCCTAATATTAAAGGTAAGCCATCCTTTCCACTACCAACAACTACAATTTTAGCATTTGGAGATTGAGCAAGCAACAAGGTTGCTTCAATCCCTTTATCTCTTAGAATATTTGGGGTTAATGAAGCTGCTAATATTCTATTTGCATCAGCTTTACCTTGTGCTTCAATAACCTGTTTTTCAGCTTCCTTAGCTGCAGTAACTAATCTAAACTCATATTCTAGTGATTCCTGTTCCTGTTTTAGTTTTCTTTCAATTGCTTCCTTAATTGAAGGCGGAAGAGTTACATCTCTTACTAAAACTTCATTTAATTGAATATATTGGTCATCAACAATTTTCTTAGTCTCAACATATATTTCTTGCTGAATAGCATCTCTTTTTGTTGAATATAACTGTTCAGGAGTATATCTACCTACGACACTTCTTGCAGCAGATCTAATTGCGGGTAAAAGTATTCTTTGTTTATAAGCCTCACTCTTTTCTTGATGAAGTTTGCCTAACTCTTCATATTTTGGCTGAAACCACGCTGAAGCCTCAAGTTTAATATCCAATCCATTTGATGAAAGCACATTCATTTTTTCGAAAACTTCTTGTTGTCTAACCTCATATATAAATACTTTATTCCAAGGAAGCACTAGATGAAATCCCTCACCCATTGGTGGCTCATCAGTGACTACACCTCCTCCAAAAATTTTATATAAAACCCCTGCTTCTCCAGAGCCTACAGTTACAAATGATTTAGCTAAAATTAACATGCTAAACGTTATGGTTATTAATAATGGTATTCCTATTCTTGGTATTTTGTTCATTTTTATTTTTTTTAATATTAATAATTTATGTTAGTAATCCACCGTCGATGTTTAATACTTGTCCTGTGACATAGGATGACATATCACTAGCCAGCCAAACACATGCATTAGCAACATCTACAGGAGTTCCTCCTCTTTTAAGAGGAATAGAATTTCTCCAATTTTCTATAATTTTTTCATCTAATTTTTTAGTCATTTCAGTTTCTATAAAACCTGGAGCAATAACATTACAACGAATATTTCTTGAACCTAATTCTAATGCAATAGATTTTGAAAACCCAATAATACCTGCTTTTGAAGCAGCGTAATTTGATTGTCCTGCATTTCCTTTTACACCAACTACAGAACTCATGTTTATTATTGACCCACTTCTTTGTTTTAACATGATTTTTTGAACAGCTTTTGTCATATTAAATACTGAGTTTAGATTAACTTTTATGACTTGATTAAAATCTTCCTCTTGCATTCGCATTAATAGATTATCTCTAGTAATACCAGCATTGTTAACTAATATATCAATACTATCAAAATCTTTGACTATTTTTTCTACAAGCTCTATTGAATCATTATAATTAGCTGCATCTGACTGATATGCTACTGCTTTTACTCCTAAACTAATTAATTCTTTTTCAAATTCTTTAGCTAATTCTACAGATTTACTAAAAGTGAATGCAACATTTGCGCCATTTGATGCAAATTCTTTAGCTATCCCCTTCCCTATGCCTCTTGAAGCACCAGTTATTATTGCTGTTTTTCCTTTTAGTAATTTCATAAAAAATATAATTAAAATTAATAAAATATAATTTTATTAAGACAATATACTATGTACTTTTTTTCCAATCTCTGCAGGAGAATCTACTACATTCACTCCATAGTTGAGCAATATTTTCTTTTTGGCTTTAGCAGTGTCATCAGAGCCTCCCACTATGGCGCCAGCATGCCCCATTGTTCTACCGCTGGGAGCTGTTTCTCCAGCAATAAACCCAACTACTGGTTTTTTACTATTACTATCATTATACCATTTAGCAGCTTCAGCTTCTAATTGTCCGCCTATTTCACCTATCATAACTATACACTCTGTTTCGGAATCATTCACAAACATTTCCATAGCATCCTTGACAGTAGTTCCAATTATTGGATCTCCGCCAATCCCTATTGCTGTACTTATACCAAAACCTTGTTTAACAACCTGATCAGCTGCTTCATATGTTAATGTTCCTGATTTAGATATAATACCAACTTTTCCTTTTTTAAATATAAATCCTGGCATAATGCCAACTTTAGCTTCATCTGGTGTTATAACGCCTGGACAATTAGGTCCAACCATTACACATGAGAACTTGTTTAAGTAATTTTTAACCTTAATCATATCAGAAATTGGAATGCCTTCAGTAATAGTAATTATAACTTTAATTCCAGCTTCTGCTGCTTCAATAATTGCCTTAGCTGCATAAGCTGGAGGAACAAATATTATACTTGTGTCTGCTTGCAATTCATCTACTGTTTCTTTAACTGTATTAAAGACTGGTCTTTCAAGATGTGTTTGACCTCCCTTTCCTGGTGTTACTCCAGCTATAATATTAGTCCCATATTCAATCATTTGACTAGCATGGAATGTTCCTTCCTTTCCTGTAAATCCTTGAACAATTATTCTAGAATTCTTATCTACTAACACACTCATTCTTATTTATTTAAAATTTATTCTTTAGCCCTTTCTTTATACTGTCCTTTAATGGAATCTACTTTTACCTTATCCCCTTCATTGATAAATAATGGAACATTAACTACTGCCCCTGTTTCTAATGTAGCAGGCTTTGTTGCATTTGTTGCTGTGTTTCCTTTAACTCCTGGTTCTGTAGAAACAACTTCAAGAATAACATTTGCTGGCATTTCAACTGATAATGGCAATGCATTCTCAGAATTTGTAATTACAGTAACTATTTCGCCTTCTTTCATTAATTGAGGATTATCTAATAACTTTTCCTCAATAGAGATTTGATTATAATCATCTGTATTCATAAAATGATACATATTATTATCATTATATAAATATTGAAATTTATTTGTTTCAACTCTAACAACATCTATCTTGTGTCCAGCAGAAAATGTGTTGTCTATAACTTTTCCAGATGTTAAGCTTTTTAGTTTTGTTCTTACAAAAGCAGGTCCTTTCCCAGGTTTAACATGTAAGAATTCTATAATTTTATATATGTCGTGACTATGTTTAATACATAGCCCGTTTCTAATATCAGAGGTATTACTCATTATCTTCTAACTTGATTTGATATATCCTTTCATAATACCCCTATGTGAGTTTCTTATGAATTGAAGTATTTCATCTCTTTCATTAGAAGCTTCCATTTCAGCCTCTATAATTTCACAAGCCTGAGTATTATTATAGGATTTTTGATATAAAATCCTATAAATGTTTTGAATTTCTTTTATTTTTTCGGATTTAAACCCTCTTCTTCTTAGACCAACAGAATTAATACCTAGATAAGACATAGGTACTCTAGCGGCTTTAACATATGGAGGAACATCTTTTCTCACTAAACATCCACCAGTAACAAATGCATGATTCCCGATTGAACAGAACTGGTGCACTGCAACAAATCCGGAAATTATCACATAATCCCCAACAGTAACATGTCCCGCAAGAGTTGTGCTATTTGAAAAGATACAATTATCTCCAACTATGCAGTCGTGAGCAATATGACTATACGCCATTATTAAACAGTTATTACCAACAACTGTTTTATTTCTATCATTAGTTCCTTTATTTATAGTAGTACATTCTCTCACTGTCACATTATCCCCTATTTCAACATATGTTTTCTCATTATTATATTTTAAATCTTGAGGAATACCAGATATTACTGCTCCAGGAAATATATTACAGTTTTTCCCAATTCTTGCTCCATCCAGTATTGAAACATTTGATCCTATCCAGCTACCCTCTCCAATGACAACATCTGCATCTATAGAAGTGAATGGTTCAATAACTACATTTTTTGCAATTTTTGCATCGGGATGAATATATGATAATGGTTGTTTCATATTTACTTAACTTTTGTTATTTGGGCTGTTAGTTCCGCTTCTGCGCATAATCTATCATTTACAAAAGCTAATCCCTTCATATGACAAATTCCTCTTCTAACAGGGTTTCGCAAGTTACATTTAAAAATTATAGTATCCCCAGGAAAAACCTTGTTTTTAAATTTAACCTTATCAATTTTTGCAAAAAATGTTAAATAATTCTCAGGATCAGGAACCTTTGACAATACAAGTATTCCACCAATCTGTGCCATCGCTTCAACTATTATAACTCCTGGTAAGATAGGATAATCAGGAAAATGCCCTTTGAAAAAATATTCATCTGACTTAAGATGTTTTAATCCAAGTATATTGTTATCATTCAACTCGTAAATCTCATCAATAAACAAAAATGGATGTCTATGTGGCAAAATTTTCATTATTTTTTTTGCATCCATTATAGGTTTTTTCCCTTTTAATGTTGGAACTTTTCCTATTTTCATTTCTTTTTTTCTTTCTTTCAAAGCCTGATCTATTACAGAGCCCATTTTCCTTGCGAATTCTGTGTTTATATAATGCCCAGGTTTAGTAGCAATTACTCTTCCTCTAATCTTAGTGCCAATTAATGCTAGATCACCAATAACATCCAATAGTTTGTGACGAGCTGCTTCATTAGGGTAATGGAGAGTTAGATTGTCAAGTATACCATTTGGAGTCACTTTTATTTCTTCTTTATCAAATGCTTTTTTTAATTTCTCCATTGTAGGTTTTGATAAAGGCATGTCTACATAAACTATGGCATTGTTTAGGTCACCACCTTTAATTAAACCTTTATTAAGGAGCATCTCTATTTCATGTAAAAAACTAAATGTTCGTGAATCAGATATGTCTTTCTTAAAGTTTTTTATCGAACTCATTGTTGCGTTTTGAGTTCCTAGGACTTTAGTGCCAAAATCAACCATTGTTGTTATTTGATATTCACTTGAAGGAATTACTGTTATTTCACTGCCACTTTTTGAATCTTTATATGAGATAATATCTCTTACTACAAATTCTTTTCTTTTTTTATTAAGTTCTTTTTTCCCAGCAGATTCAAGAGCTTTAACAAAAACCTTTGAAGAACCATCCATTATAGGAGGTTCAGAGGCATCTAGCTCTATTTTAACATTGTCTATTTCTAATCCCACCAGAGCTGCTAAAACATGCTCGCAAGTTTGAATTTTTACATTGTTTTTATTTAGACATGTTCCCCTATCAGTATTAAAAACATATTTAATATTTGCTTCAATGACTGGTTGGTCTTTAAGATCAATTCTTGTAAATGTATACCCATTATCTGCATCGGCCGGTTTAAAAGTTAAGTTAACTTCTCTCCCAGTATGTATTCCAACTCCTGTTAAGGATATTGATTTCTTTATAGTGGTTTGATTTTCGTTAGTTGTAACTATCATTTTTTCTTTTTTAGATTTTCAATATCCTTTACATATTTATCTAAATTCTTAAAGTGAACATATGATTTATTAAAAGCTTTTTCCTCAAATGCTGGACTTCCCTTAATTATTAAACCATCTTTAACGCTTTTGAAAACACATGCTTTTCCATTAATTTTAACATTGTCTCCAATTGTTATGTGTCCTACCATACCTACATGCCCTCCAATTTGACAATTCTTTCCAATTTTTGTTGAACCAGCTATTCCACATTGAGCAGCCATAACTGTATTTTCACCTATAACCACATTATGTCCTATTTGAACCAAATTATCAAGCTTTACCCCTTTATTTATTACTGTTGAGCCTAATGTTGCTCGATCAATTGTAGTAGAAGCTCCTATTTCAACATTGTCTTTAATTATTACATTTCCTATTTGAGGAACTTTTTGAAATTTTCCTGAACTATCAGGAGCAAAACCAAACCCATCAGAACCAATAACTGAGTTTGAATGTAAAATACAATTATTGCCAATTACACTGTTTTTATAGATTGCAGCACCAGAGTAAATAATTGAATTATTCCCAATACTTACATTATCATCTATATTAACATTATTTAGTATGACAACATTTTTTCCTATAACAACATTTTCACCAATACAAGAAAAGTGACCAATGGAAACATTTTTTCCAATTTTAGATGAAGCTGAAATTACTGCAGAATCATTTATTCCTGATTTTTTGATAGAACTATCATGAAATTTGTGCAGCAATTTAACAAATGCTATATATGGGTCTTTAACTCTAATTAGTGTAGCAGATATACTTTTTTTAGGGTTAAAATCTTTAGAAACAATTATAATTGAAGCTTTTGTTTTGTATACCCAAGGAATATACTTCTTGTTACCCAAAAAAGTAATAGAATTTTTTGTTGATTCTTCAATTTTATTTAATGAAGTGACTTCCTTAGAAGAAATTCCATCAATTTTTCCATTTAATATTTCTGATATTTCTAGCGCAGTATATTTCATTGCATGCAAAATTAGGAAATTTCAATAAATTCATTGTTAATGTAATCACAAAAGTTTAATGGTAATAATTATGTAAATTTACGCTTTGTAAACTTATATACTTGTATAGATGATTAAAACGAATATTCTATGGGTTGATGATGAAGTTGACTTATTAAAACCTCACATAATTTTCTTAGAAAACAAGAATTTTTTAATTCAAACTTGCAATAATGGATCTGATGCTGTAGAAATGATTAGGAATGAGAATTTTGATGCTGTTCTTTTAGATGAAAATATGCCTGGATTAAATGGTATTGAGACCCTTTCTCTTATGAGAGATATTAATACAACTATTCCTATAATCATGATAACTAAAAGCGAGGAAGAGAATATAATGGATGATGCTATTGGAAACAAAATTTCAGATTATTTAATTAAACCTGTAAATCCAAAACAAATCTTTTTGAGCTTAAAAAAGAATTTAAATGACAGAGATCTTATTTCTGATAAAACTATTTCAGATTATCAACAAGAATTTAGAAAAATTTCGATTGAACTATCAGATATAGACTCAGTCAAAGGATGGGTGGATATGTATCTAAAGTTAGTCTCTTGGGAGATAAAATTAGAAGAGAATAATAATGATACAATGATGGAAGTACTTATCTCTCAAAAAACTGAAGCTAATAGGTTATTTGCAAAATTTATTGAGAATAATTATCAACAATGGGTAAACGATATATCATCTAGCCCAATGCTCTCTAATTCCCTAATTAAAGACAGATTAGTGAAGGAATTATCTGATTCAAAGCCTACTTTATTTTTAGTAATTGATAATTTAAGATACGATCAATGGAGAGTTCTCGAGCCATTGATTAATGATTACTATAATAAAATTCATGAAGAAGCTTATTTTAGTATTCTTCCAACAACTACACAATATTCAAGAAATTCTCTTTTTTCTGGATTAATGCCTTCTGAAATACAAAAAAATCATCCTAATTATTGGAAAAATGATTCTGATGAAGGTGGTAAAAACCTTTATGAAGAACAGCTCTTAAAAGATAATCTAAACAGATTAGGACGTAGTAATATCTCTTGTGAATACAACAAAATTACTAATCTTAAAAATGGACAAAAATTATCGGTTAATTTAAAAGCTAAATTGAAAAACGATTTAACTGTAATTGTCTACAATTTTGTTGATATGTTATCACATTCAAAAACTGAAATGGAAATAATAAAAGAATTGGCATCAAATGATAAAGGATATAGATCATTGACATTAAGTTGGTTTAAAAACTCTCCCCTATTTGAAATCATTAAAAAAGGATATGAGTATGGGTTTAAGTTAGTAGTAACAACTGATCATGGGACAATTAATGTAAAGAATCCTTCAAAAATTATTGGTGATAAAGAAACAAGTCAAAACCTCAGATATAAAACTGGAAGGAGTCTTACTTATAATAACAAAGAAGTTGTTTCATTTAATAATCCTAATGATATTTTTCTGCCTAATATTTCACTAAATAGCTCATATGTATTTGCAAAAGAAAGCACGTACCTAGTATATCCTAACAACTATAATTATTATGTCAATTTTTTTAGAGACACCTATCAACATGGAGGTATTTCTTTGGAAGAAATTATAATTCCCTATGCTGTGTTAATGCCGAAAATTAAAAAATGACAAAGGACATCAATTATTCAATTAAAGAAATTGGTAAGACAGCTAAGATAGTTTTATCGTTAAATCCATCTGTAAAAATATTTATTTTTAATGGAGAGATGGGGTCAGGAAAAACTACTATAATCAAGGCTTTAATAAAGGAGTTAGGATATAAAGGAAATGTTAGCAGCCCTACATTCTCTTTAATAAATGAATATCTCAATGGCGATAAAATATATCATTTCGATTTTTATCGTATTAATAGTAGAAATGAATTATTAGATATAGGAATAGACGAATACATCAGCAGCAATAATTGGTGTTTTATTGAATGGCCTAGCTTAATTGTTGATATGCTTCCAGATAATCATATCGAATTAAATATAGATGTTATTTCAAGTGATCATAGAAAATTAAGGATTAACTATTAGGTGTTTATTTATGAATTTTTATAAAAGATTAATGTTTTTTTCATCTGGATTTGTTATTGGGTTATTACTCCTATCTTTCTTTTTAGTCGGTAAAAGAGCCTCATGCAGCTATCTTCCTAATGATAGAGTTATAAAAAATATAAATACAAAAAAAATAATTTATGATAAGCTCTATGATACAATAACCTCATCTGATTCAATCTTAATAAAAAAAGTTATTACTAGTGGTAGAATTGATTTCTCTAAAAGTAAAATAGGACTAGACTCTTGTAATTATTATCATATCGGAAATAAAATAGATGGAAGAAAATATGTGGTATTATTAAATAATTGTGATGAATATGTACTGGTAGATAAGTTTCTAAAATTGAATTAATTAACTGACTCCAATTTTCTTCTTTTTATTTCCTTGCTTATTAGTTTAAGTTCTCTAGAGGTCTGACCAGAGACAGATGTATTTTCATCTAATCTTCTAATTAGGTATGGAAGAACTTCTTTAACTGGACCATATGGTAGATATTTACACACATTATACTTGTTTATAGCTAAATTAAAGCTGATATGATCACTCATTCCATATAATTGGCTAAACCATATTCTTTTATCATTATTTTTTATTACATATTTGTTCATTATTTCAGTAGCCAAAAGATTACTTCTTTCATTATGAGATCCAATAAATAGATTAAAATCATTGATATTATTAAAAATAAAACGCATGCACTTGTTAAAGTTTTCATCTGTTTTTACCTTTGTTTCACAAATCGGAGATTTATAATTTTTAGATTTAGCTCTTTTTCTTTCTTTTTCCATATATGCCCCCCTAACTAATTTGATACCTATCTTTATATCTGATCTAGAAAGTCTCTTATGTAAGTCAGATAAATATTCAAAGCGATCTATTTTATATGCTTGTATAGTGTTATATATAATACATGATGAATTATTATACTTAATCATTAGCTTTTCAATTAGTTCATCTATTGGTTTTTGAATCCAACTCTCTTCAGCATCTATTAAAATCGATATTCCAGCTTCTGCAGCAGAATTACATATCTTATCATATCTTTGCTCAACTCTTTGCCATTCATCAATTTCATTTTCATTCAAACTATCATTGTTAGCCTTTTTTAGGTATAAATCAAATCTTCCAACAGCTGTAGGCTTAAATACTATAAAAGATGATAAAGACTCTTTTTTACTTATATCAATTAATTCTAATGTTTTGTTTAAAGTATGTTCGTAACTACTTTCTGTATTAGCCCCTTCAATAGAGTAATTTAATATACATCTTATATTATTCTGATTTAGTTTATTTATTACTTTGAAACATTCTTTTTCATTTTCTCCACCACAGAATTGTTCAAATATTGTTTGTTTAATCATCTTATCTATTGGGAAACGTATTTTTATTAACAAGTTTAAAAAGTACTTTCCTATAAATGTCAGTGAGGGATATGATAGTAATTTAAACAAAATATAAGCCCTTTTTAGCTCATAATTTGATTTATAGCTAAATGCTGTCTTTGTATCGTCAAAATGGCTTAAAAGGCTCATTATATCCATTTATTTACACAAATATATCTAGAAGAATACTGTATTATAACATTTATTTAAGGAATTTCTAAAAATTTTATGAGTAAGATTATATATAATGCTGTCTAATAGTAGCTATTCATAGAATACGATAAAAATTTTAACAATATATTTAGTGTTAATTGTAAACAAATATATTCGAAATAGCTACATCAATAAACATATTTTATATAAATTTATTTAAAATACTATAAATCAATTAGTTATAATATTTAACTTAAAGTAATTATTTTATTTTTTAGGTATATTTATTTGGTTTATTATTTGTGTTTGTTTACATTTGTTAACACTATGGATGTGTCAAAAAGAATATCAAAAATAATAAATGAAAAAAAAATAAGTGCTTCAAAATTTGCATCCACAATTGATGTAAAAAGATCAAACCTATCCCATATACTGTCTAGAAGAAACAAACCAAGCATCGATTTCTTTCATAAAATCAAAAAAGCTTACCCGGAAATTGACCTTAATTGGCTAATTACAGGGGAAAAGCTAAAAAAAGATAGTAATTTTGTTGAACCTGAAGCCAATAATGTAGATTCAGTAATAGTTTTTTTAAATGATGGGTCCTATAAAAAATTTAAGGAATAAACCTCTTCTAACAGAGAATATTTGTGTTTTTTATGCAGTAGCAACCCTACTCCTATTTAGTTCTTGTAATTCTGCAGAAAGAGACTGTTCTAAGTTTAGGACAGGAAAATTTTTAACACAAACAGAAATTAACGACACTATATACAGTTCTGTTTTTACAAGAAGTGGCAATATCCAGGTTGAAAACTTTAATAATTCAATAGATTCAAGTGCATATAGATGGATTAATGAGTGTGAACTAGTATTAAGGACATTAAATCCTAAGTCTAAATCAGAACTGAAAAATATTCATATAAAAATACTTACAACAACAGATAGTTCATATACTTATGAATATTCTTTTGTTGGAGAAAAAAGAAAAGAGATAGGGCTGGCATTAAAAATTAGTGATTAAAAAAGAGTTTTCTGCCCAACATCTTGATCTTCGACAAACTTTTCATCAAAAACTTCTATTTCATCTGCTGGCATTTCAGCAGGAGGTTCGTATTCAATAGCCTCTAAAACATTGATTTGTTTAATTTTCTCTGAACTAAGCTGGTTTCCTATAGCCTTAATCCCTTTTATTGAAATAAACTGCTCTAATTCAATTATTTGATTTGGTTTTTGAGGTTTATTTCTGATTTTATTAAAAACAACCTCAATTACTGGCTTCCAATCTGTCGAGATCAACTCTAAAAATGAATCTTTGTGCTCTGTAATAAATTTCTCATGCTTATTTTCGTTTTCCACAAGAAAACGTTTGACAAAAAATCGTTGTTTTTTACCATCAAAATACACTACTGAAAGTGGCTTTTTAGGTATCCATTTTTCTAAAACAATCATATCATCATTGAAATGAGTAGACATATCGGGGTCTATTATCTTTAAACTACCATTTTGAAGTACAACTAATATCTTATCTTCACCCCTAAATTCTCCAAGTAAATCTCCTCTACCATCTACATTAAGTCTTTGTACAGTATCATCAAACCATATTTTTCTTGGTTTAAGCGTAGAAATACCTTTTTCTTTAAGCTCAATTCTCTTAACATTGCGTTTAGTAATTTGATTACCTCTTGTCATTCTGCCTTTAATCATATAATCTGAAAAATCAACATCCCATTTCAACTTCTTTAATTTCGGGTTTTTCCTGAGGCTAATTGTAACTTTTTCCGCTTCACCATTTGGGTTTGCAGAGAAGTATTTAACTACACCTTCTTTTTTTGATCTAATTAAACTATAAGGTTTATCTCTAGTTATACCATACACAGGGAAGCGTTTTAAATAACAATAACCTTTATCACCATCTCTATATATCATATTATAAATTGTCCTCTTGTCTTTCTTCTTAAACACCGCAACATGAATTATATTTTTATCAATAAATGTTTTTGTATCAACTTTAGTTATAATCATCTTTCCATTTTCAGTAAAAACTATAATATCATCAATATCACTACAATCACATACATATTCATCCTTTCTCATAGAAGTTCCAACAAAACCTTCGACCCTATTAACATATAACTTAGTATTTCTTATTACCACCTTTTTAGCATCAACATCATCAAATATTCTAATTTCTGTTTTTCTTTCTCTATTTTTTGAATAGTCTTTTTTTAATCTTTGAAAATATGCTATTGAGTAGTTTATAATATCATCTAAATGACTTTTAACTTCTTTAATTTGGGCTTCTACATTTAGTATTTTCTCATTAGCTTTATCAATATCAAATTTTGAAATTCTTTTGATTTTAATTTCTGTGAGTCTTACTAAGTCATCATCTACAACTTCTCTTTTTAAACCTTTAACATAAGGCTTCAGTCCTTGATCAATAGCAGATAAAACCCCCTCCCAGGTAGTTTTATCTTCAATATCTCTATATATTTTATTTTCTATAAAAATTCGTTCTAAAGAAGCATTATGCCACTGATCTTCAAGTTCTCCTAATTTGATTTTAAGTTCCTTTTTAAGTAATTCAACAGTATTATCAGTAGATATCCTTAAAATATCAGATACTCCAAGAAAAACAGGCTTATTATCTTGAATGATACAAGTAAGTGGAGATATAGATATTTCACAGTTAGTGAATGCATAAAGAGCATCAATTGTCTTATCAGGAGATATTCCATTTGGAATGTATACTAGTATTTCAACTTTAGATGCTGTATTGTCATCTATTTTCTTAATCTTAATTTTTCCTTTGTCATTTGCTTTTAATATAGAATCAATCAATGAGGTTGTACTTGTTCCAAAAGGTATTTCGCTGATAAGAAGTGTTGTTTTATCCATTACAGAGATCTTAGCTCTAATTCTAACTTTACCTCCTCTTTTTCCGTCGTTATAGTTAGTGAAATCAGCTATACCCCCTGTTATAAAATCTGGTAATAAAGCAAACCTGTTTTGTTTTAAATAACTAATAGAAGCTTCAACCAATTCTATAAAGTTGTGAGACAAAATCTTTGTAGAAAGACCAACTGCAATCCCCTCAGCTCCTTGCACTAAAAGTAGTGGAAATTTTACAGGCAAATTAACAGGCTCTTTTCTTCTTCCATCATAAGATGATTGCCAATTAGTAATTTTGGGATTAAATACAAAATCAAGTGCAAATTTTGATAGTCTTGCTTCTATATATCTTGATGCAGCTGCTCTATCTCCTGTTAAAATGTTTCCCCAGTTTCCTTGAGTATCAATTAAAAGATCTTTTTGTCCAATTTGAACCATCGCATCTGCAATACTAGCATCTCCATGTGGATGATACTGCATAGTGTGTCCAACAATATTAGCAACTTTATTATACCTTCCATCATCTAAGTCTTTCATTGATTGCATTATTCTCCTTTGCACAGGCTTGAACCCATCCTCAATTGAAGGAACTGCTCTTTCAAGAATTACGTATGAAGCATAGTCTAGAAACCAATCTTTATACATACCAGCAACCCTAGTAATTACATTTTCTTGACTATAATCTAATTCTAAATCATCCATTTAACACTAATCAACTATATCTAATTCAACTTTTAAATTATCAATAATAAAAGACTGTCTATTTGGAGTATTTTTACCCATATAGAATTGCAATAATTCATCTATAGACATATCATTATCAAGCATTACAGGATCTAATTTTATATTATCTCCTATAAAGAATTTAAATTCATCTGGTGATATCTCGCCTAAACCTTTAAATCTTGTTATTTCAGGATTAGTTTTTATCTTTTCTATTGCTTTTCTTTTTTCATCTTCAGAATAGCAATAAATAGTTTCTTTATTATTTCTTACCCTAAATAAAGGGGTCTGTAGTATATACAAATGTCCTGTTTTAATTAAATCTGGAAAGAATTGTAAAAAAAATGTTATAAGCAATAATCTTATATGCATTCCATCAACATCAGCATCTGTAGCGATAACAATATTATTATATCTTAAATCTTCAATTGAATCTTCAATATTGAGCGCAGCTTGCAATAAATTAAACTCTTCATTTTCATAAACAATTTTTTTTGACATTCCATATGAATTTAAAGGCTTACCTCTTAAGCTAAAAACTGCCTGAGTGTTTACATCCCTAGATTTTGTTATACTTCCTGATGCTGAATCTCCTTCTGTTATGAATAAAGTTGTTTCTAATCTTTTTTCGTTTTTCAAATCCCCTAAATGGACACGACAATCGCGAAGTTTTTTATTGTGTAAATTAGCTTTTTTTGCTCGATCTCGTGCTATCTTCCTTATTCCAGAAAGCTCTTTTCTTTCTTTTTCTGCCTGTAATATTTTTCTATGAATTTGCTCTGCAACCTCTGTGTTTTTATGAAGGTAATTGTCAAGCTCTTTCTTTAAGAAGTCATTGATATATACTCTAACAGAGGGGAGCCCTCCTCCCATTTCAGCAGACCCTAATTTTGTTTTTGTTTGACTCTCAAAAACAGGCTCCATTACTTTAATTGAAATAGCTGATACAATTGATTTTCTAATATCTGAAGACTCATAGTTCTTTCCAAAAAAGTCTCTTATTGTCTTAACAAGAGCTTCCCTAAATGCACTTAAGTGAGTTCCACCTTGAGTAGTATTTTGTCCGTTAACAAAAGCGTGATACTCCTCAGTGTATTGTGATTTACTATGTGTTATAGCTGCTTCAATATCATTTCCTTTTAAATGTATTATTGGATAAAGCAACTCTGAATCATTAGTTCTTTCTATTAAAAGATCTTTTAACCCATTCTCACTATAATATTTTTCTCCATTAAAAATTATAGTTAATCCTGGATTTAAATAAACATAGTTTTTAAGCATTTTTGAAATGTATTCATTTCTATACTGAAAATTTTTAAAAATTGATTCGTCAGGTATAAAAGAGACTTTTGTACCTCTTCTTCTACTAGAAGTTTCAACATCCTGATGATTTCCTAATTCTCCTTGATTAAATTCTGCAATAGCAGATTTTCCATCTCTATTAGACTCTACTTTAAAATAATCAGAAAGGGCATTTACAGCATTTGTTCCTACACCATTTAATCCAACAGCTTTTTTGAATGCACGTGTATCATATTTTCCTCCAGTATTCATTTTTGAAACAACATCTACAAGTTTTCCTAACGGAATACCCCTGCCATAATCCCTTACAATAACTTTAGATGACTGAACAGAAACCTCTATTGTCTTCCCAGCTCCCATTACAAACTCATCTATAGAGTTGTCAAGAACTTCCTTTAGTAGAATATAAATGCCATCATCTGGAGAAGAGCCATCACCTAATTTTCCAATATACATTCCTGGACGCATTCTTATATGCTCCTTCCAATCAAGAGATCTTATATTTTCTTCAGTATATTGATTTTTTACAGCCATCTGATAAATATTTGCTAATATAAGATATCAGTTGAAGAAAATTAATCAAGAAATTACAAAGTAATTAACAAATTATTTACAAGGTTAAGTTTTAGCTATTCCACGCAATATTACTCAACAAAAGAATTGAATGATTTATTATCATACATTAAACAAGAAATGCATCACATCACCATCATTAACGATATATTCTTTTCCCTCTACACGCATCTTTCCTGCTTCCTTGACTTTAAGTTCTGATCCATAGCTAATGTAATCTGAATATGAAATTACTTCAGTCTTAATAAATCCTTTTTCAAAATCAGAATGAATAACTCCTGCTGCTTGTGAGGCTTTTGAGCCAATTGGAATTGTCCATGCCCTAACTTCTTTTATTCCTGCAGTAAAAAATGTCTGTAAACCTAGCAAGCTATATGCAGATTTTATTAATTTACTTGAACCTGGCTCATCTAAACCTAAATCATTCAAAAACATTTTTCTTTCTTCATTTTCACTTAATTCATTTATTTCTGATTCTATTCCAGCTGCAAGAATAATTATCTCAGCAAATTCATTTTTAATAGATTTTTTAACTTCTTCTACATAATTATTGCCAGTTAATATTGACTCCTCGTTAACATTACAAACATAAAGAACAGGTTTATCTGTAAGTAATTGTAAAGGGTTTATGTATTTAATATAATCATCCTTATTAAAATCTATTGATCTAATATTTTTTGAGTTTTCTAGATCTTGCACAATACTATTCAAAACCACCTCTTCTTTTTGTGATTCTTTATTTCCAGTTTTGGCAACTCTAGCAATTTTTTCTAATTTTTTTGTAACTACCTCTAAATCTTTTAGCTGTAATTCTATATCAATAATTTCTTTATCTCTTACAGGATCTATTGATCCATCAACATGAACAATATTGTCATTATCAAAACATATTAGAACATGTAAAATAGAATCTGTTTCACCAAAATTTGCAAGGAATTTATTTCCTAGCCCCTCCCCTTTACTAGCTCCTTTAACTAGGCCTGCAATATCAACTATTTCAACTGTTGCAGGTATCACTTTTTCAGGCTTCACTAGATCATTTAATTTATCTAATCTATTGTCAGGAACATTTATCACTCCTATATTTGGCTCAATTGTACAAAAAGGGAAATTCGCACTTTGAGCTTTTGAATTTGATAAACAATTAAACAATGTTGATTTTCCTACATTTGGTAATCCTACAATACCTGCTTTCATTGGAAATTTTTGAGCTGTAAATTTATTTCTTTTTTTTGGTGAAATCCTCTCTAGTCATTATTAGTGGTAATCCAATCAAAATTAGAGTAAATAAATTTATCAGAATAATATTATAGATTGCTCCGTAATAGAATGAAATAGCGCTATCAATAAAAAACCAAGATAATAATCCATACCATATTGCCTTATATGCCCATGGTTCTTTGTTTTTAAATGAGTTCTCTGATATCATTATTACTAAAACATGAAATCCTACAACCATTCCCCCAATAATTCCAAAAAGCCAATTTTTTAGTTTTATAATACTAGGATCAAAATCATTTGTGAATAAAAAAGTTTCTTTTGTATAATTATAGTAAGCATCAAAAATGAAAGAATCACTCCAAAAAGCAATAATAAGGCCTAATAAAACTGACAAAATATTTACATTGGTCAACCATTTTTGCCAAAAATTAAATTTATTATACTTATACACTTCAATCTGTTTTTGATAAAATTATAAATTCTAACCCTAAATGGTAATTTATATATGCATGAATTTTTGTTTCTCTAATAGTTCTAATTCATTTTCTTTATTATCTTCATCTGGAACACAACAATCAACAGGACAAACAGCGGCACATTGTGGCTCTTCATGAAATCCTTTACATTCTGTGCATTTACTAGGTACTATGTAATAAATCTCATCACTAATTGCTGTTTGACCCTCATCAGCATTTATTGAATCGCCATTTAAAAGAATTATATCACCCTGAAGGTCTGTTCCATCTGAATATTTCCAACTATCAGATGCTTCATATATAGCTGTATTTGGACATTCTGCTTCACATGCTCCGCAATTAATACATTCGTCTGTAATAATTATAGCCATATATACATATTATTTAATAAATTAGACTACAAAATTATAATCTAAAACCATCAAAACCAAAACAAAAACAACTGAATTAGAAAAACGCATAATAGCTTTTGCTGAAATTGGAAATTTATTAAATCAATATTTCTTAAATATTGATAACAAATGGGTAGAGGAATTAAGGTTAAGAATAAATGAAGCTTCAACCAAAAACCCTTGGTTTACTAAAGAAAATATTGATCTATCATTAAAATATTGGTCAAAAGAGCTAACAGTTAAAAAGCTAAAACACTGGTTATCTAGTTATAAGCTTTCAGATGATAGATCAAATACAATAGCAGTTATAATGGCTGGAAATCTTCCATTAGTTGGATTTCATGATTTATTGTGTGTACTAATAACCGGACAGAAATTAGCTATTAAATTCTCAAAGAATGATGATGTCTTAATGCAATTTTTGATAAAATATTTAATCTTTAAGAATGTAAAATTTAAAGACCATATAATTATAAATGATTCAATAATTAAAGATTTTGACAGAGTAATTGCAACAGGATCAAATAATACTTCCAGGTATTTTGATTATTATTTCAGGAACAAACCTTCAATTATAAGAAAGAATAGGTTTTCAGTGGCTATTTTGTCTGGGAAAGAAAGTAATATTGAATTAGAAAAATTAAGCAATGATATTTTTGCTTTTTTTGGTTTAGGATGTAGAAATGTTTCTAAAATCTATATTCCGGTTAACTATAGTTTTGATCTATTCTTCAAGTCTATGTATAGCTGGAAGAACATTATTTATAACCACAAGTACGCTAGTAATTATAATTACAATAAGACCATCAATCTAATTGATAAAAATTCTATTTTAGAAAACGGATTTCTTATCTTAAAAGAATCCAGAGAAAATCATTCACCTATCTCTGTATTGTTATACGAGTACTATAAAAACATTCAAGATTTGAGAAAAAAAATAGAATTAATTGAGAAGGATTTACAATGCATTGTTTCAAACAACTATTGTAAGAGTGAAGTTGGGTTTGGAGAAACTCAAAACCCAAAACTTTCTGATTATGCAGACAATATTGATACAATAGAATTTTTGTTAACAAAATAGTTAAAAAAAATTGTGTATCATATAAATAAGATCTAACATATATTAACGAAATTTGCTGCTTAATTCTGATTATTCAATGAAAAAACATAATTTTTGTGCAGGCCCCTCTATTTTACCAAAAGAAATCATAATTCAAGCTGCTGAATCTGTTTTAGATATTAATGAAAGTGGCTTATCACTTTTGGAGATTTCTCATAGAAGTAAAGCTTTTATAGATATTATGGAAGAAGCCAGAAATTTAGTTTTAGAATTGACTAATCTTAATGGGAAAGATTATAGTATCTTATTCTTACAAGGAGGTGCAAGTACGCAATTTTCAATGGTACCCTATAATATTCTCTCAAAAAAAGCCGCTTATCTTGATACTGGATCATGGAGTAGTAAGGCAATCAAAGAAGCTAAATTATTTGGAGAAATAAATGAGATCGCATCTTCTAAAGATTCTAATTACAATTATATTCCAAAAAATTACAAAATACCAGATGATTGTGATTACTTTCATTGTACATCAAATAACACAATATATGGCACACAAATAAAGAAATTTCAATCATCAAAGATTCCTAAAGTTTGTGATATGAGCAGTGATATATTTTCAAGACAGTTAGATTTTTCAAAATTTGATCTAATATATGCAGGTGCACAAAAAAATCTAGGTCCAGCAGGAGCTACAATTGTAATTTTAAAGAATAGTGTTTTAGGAAAATCCTCTAGAAACATTCCATCAATGATGGACTATCAAACGCATATAAACAAGAGTAGTATATATAACACTCCTCCTGTTTTCTCTGTTTATGTTTCATTGTTAAACATGAGGTGGTTAAAAAGTAATGGTGGTATTAAGAAAATAGAAGAAATCAATACTAAAAAAGCCACTATATTATATTCAGAAATTGACATTAATCCTCTTTTTAAGGGACATGCTAAGGAAGAAGATAGATCAGTAATGAATGCAACATTTAGTTTAATTAATGATGATTTTAAAGAAACTTTTGATTCTATGCTTAAAGATGCGGGTATTATTGGAATTAATGGTCATAGAATTATTGGCGGTTACAGAGCTTCAATGTATAATGCAATGCCTGTTGAAAGTGTAAAGACACTTGTTGAGGTAATGAGTGAACTAGAAAATAAAATATAATATGAAAATTCTAGCAAATGATGGAATATCTAATAGTGGTGTAAAGAAGTTGGAATCCAATGGATTTGAAGTTATAACAGAGAATGTTTCTCAAGATGATTTGATTGATTATATCAACACCCACAATATTAACGTTTTACTTGTTAGAAGCGCGACAAAAGTAAGGAAAGATCTAATTGACAGCTGTAATTCAATAAAATTAATTGGCAGAGGTGGTGTTGGAATGGACAATATAGATGTAGAATATGCTAGAGATAAAGGGATTAATGTTATAAACACACCCGCAGCAGCATCGTTATCTGTAGCAGAACTCGTTTTTGCTCATTTATTTGGATGTGTAAGGCATTTGCATTCCTCTAATAGAAATATGCCTCTTGAAGGAGATACTAAATTTAAGGAATTAAAAAAATCATATGCCAAAGGTAGTGAGCTTAAAGGAAAAATATTAGGAATTGTTGGTTTTGGAAGAATTGGTCAAGAAGTTGCAAAAATTGCCATAGGTCTAGGGATGAATATAGTAGTTTATGATTTACATCAATCTCAAGCTTCACTAGAATTATCATTCTTCGATAAAAGCACAAAATCCTTTGAAATAAAAACAAATGACTTTAATGGTCTTTTAACTAGTTCTGATTTCATAACATTTCATGTTCCTTCACAAAAAAATTATTTAATTTCTATAAAGGAGTTTGAAATAATGAAAGATGGAGTTGGAATAATTAACACTGCTAGAGGTGGTGTTATTGATGAAGAGTCCCTTATTAAATATCTTGAAAATGGAAAAGTCTCTTTTGCAGCATTAGATACATTTGAAAATGAACCAAATCCAAACATAAAGATATTAATGAATCCTAAGATATCTTTAACACCACATATAGGTGCGGCTACAAATGAAGCTCAAGATAGAATTGGAATAGAACTTGCAGGTCAAATAATTAAATTACTAGGATAAATGTTTGAAAAACTTAAAACCAAATGGGGCATATCTTCTAATCTTCAAATTGCTAAGATTTTCACTGTCTTCGCAATTACTGGATCTACTTCAGCAATAATTTCTTCTCCATTTAAAGAATTTTTAGGAATTAGTTCTGAAAATCTTGATTGGTATCTGTTTTGGCCTCTAGAGATAATAATTATAACACTAGTATACCAGCCAATATTACTAATAGTTGCAGCCATTTTTTTTGAATTTAAATTTTTCTGGGAATTTGAAAAAAAGATGTTAAGAAAACTTGGACTCAAAAACCTTAAATAGCTATTTCAAGATCTCTTTATAACTACTCATAAATTTACTTATTTTAGGAGTAATTATATTTGAACAATAAGGTGCGCTTTTATTCATACTATAATAGTTTTTATGGTATTCTTCTGCTGGATAAAACACATCTAGCAAATTAACCTCTGTAACAATCTTATCACTGTTATAAAGATTCTTTATAAAGTTTATTACTGTTCTTTTTTCATCTTCATTAACACAAAAAATAGCTGATCTGTACTGAGTGCCAAAATCATTTCCTTGCCTATTTAAAGTAGTGGGATCATGCGTGTTAAAAAAAATATCAACCAAGCTGATGTAATCAATCTCTTTAGGGTCATACTCAATTTTAACTAATTCAGCATGCCCTGAATCTCCAGAACACACCTGTTCATATGTAGGATTAGGAAAATAACCGCCAGCATATCCTGGCAACACACTAATAACTCCTATGATCCTTAAATATATAGCCTCTGTGCACCAGAAACATCCTCCAGCAAAATATGCAAAGTTCAATGTTGAATTCATAATTTAAATTATAGATTTATGTAAGTATTCAATTATGATTGTTAAATTGGTACTTTATATTAATGTAATATTAATAAATTATGATTAAAGGGGTTAATATACATAAATACTTTAATAATCTTCATGTTTTAAAAGGTGTGAATATTAATATTAAGCAAGGTGAATTTGTTTCCATTGTTGGTGATTCTGGTGCTGGAAAAACAACTTTACTGCAAATATTAGGAACTCTTGACTCACCATCAGATAATATAAAGTCTGAATTGTATATTAACGATGTTGATATTAGTAAATTAAATGAAAACGCATTAGCTAATTTTAGAAATAAAACTATTGGTTTTATTTTCCAATTTCATCAGTTACTGCCTGAATTCACTGCATTTGAAAATATTTGTATTCCTGGTTATATTAAAAAAACTAATACTTTAGAATTAGAACAAAGAGCAATTAAGTTAATGGATTATCTAAACTTAGGTAATAAAATTAATAATAAACCTAATGAGCTTTCCGGAGGAGAGAAACAAAGAGTTGCTGTTGCTAGATCTCTAATTAATAATCCTAAATTAATATTAGCAGATGAACCTTCAGGAAATCTAGATAGTAAATCTGCAGATAGTTTATATAATCTTTTTTTTGATATCAGAGAAAAATTTAATCATACATTTATTATTGTAACTCATAACAATCAATTAGCAAAGAAATCAGATCGAACTCTTGAAATCATAGATGGAATAATAAAATAAACTTGAATAAAAAATTATTACATTAGTATAAATACAAAATCATATTATGAAAAAACATATATTATTATTTTTAGTTCTATTTACTTGTTCAGCATATGCTCAAAAAATATCAATACCAGCTGACACAATAGTTGAATCCTTTCATGAAACAACCATAAATAACAAAGTAATTCATTATAAAGCAGAAGTTGGAACCCAGCCTGTTTGGAATAAAAGTGGTGAACCAATTGCAACTTTGTTTTATACTTATTATAAAAGAATAGCAAAAAAGAATGAAAAAATTAATAGACCTGATAGACCAATAGTTATTTCCTTTAATGGAGGACCTGGATCAGGGTCATTATGGATGCATATTGGTTATACTGGACCTAGAGTATTAAAGATTGACGATGAAGGATTTCCGATACAACCGTATGGAATGAAAGACAACCCCAATTCCATATTAGATGTTGCTGATATTGTTTATGTATGTCCAGTAAATACAGGATACTCTAGAATGATTCCAAACTCAAAAGGAGAACTGCCAGATAAAAAATTATTCTTTGGAATAAATGCAGATGTTAAATATTTAGCTACTTGGATAAATACATTTATTACAAGAAAAAATATATGGGAGTCTCCAAAGTATATTATTGGAGAAAGTTACGGAGGCACTAGAGTTATGGGGCTTGCTCATGAATTACAAAATAGACATTGGATGTATCTAAATGGGGTTATTATGGTATCGCCTGCAGATTATAAGGTTTATGATACTGGTGGAGCAGTATCTTCAGCTATAAACCTACCCTACTATACAGCTACTGCATGGTATCATAAAGTTCTAGATAAATCACTTCAGGAAAGAGATTTATTAGAAATCCTTCCCGAATCTGAAAATTTTACAATTAATGAATTATTGCCAGCGATAGCTAAAGGTGGTTTTATTAGTGCTAATGAAAAAACAAAAGTTGCTAAAAAAATGTCCTACTACTCTGGAATAAGTTTTGATGACATAATAAGTCATAATCTAGATGTTCCTACAGATTTCTTCTGGAAAGAACTAGTAAGAGATGAATCTGGATATACTATTGGAAGATTAGATTCAAGATATTTAGGCTTAGATAAAATGGAAGCTGGATCAAGTCCTGATACGAGTGCTGAAATGAATGCTTGGAATCATTCTTTCACTCCTGCTATTAACTATTATTTGAGAAATGAACTAAACTTTAATACAGATATTAAATATAATGTCTTTGGACCTGTGCGTCCTTGGGACAGAGAAAATGATAATACTAGAGATAACTTGAGAGAGGCAATGGCACAAAATCCATACTTAAAAGTCTTAATTCAGTCAGGGTATTATGATGGCGCAACTACATATTTCCAAGCTAAGTATACAATGTGGCAAACAGATCCAAGTGGTAAAATGAATGACAGATTTATTTTCAAAGGTTATAGAAGCGGTCATATGATGTATTTAAGAGCGGAAGATTTAGAATCTTCTAATCAAGATTTAAGAAATTTCATTATTAATTCTCTAACTAATGGTAAATCAGCCAAATACTAGACAATGATAAGATATTTTATAGCATCTATAGTTTTTATTGTTTTATATAGCTGTAATAAAACCAAAGATATTGATCATATTAGCACTAATTTTCCAGGAGAAGCTTCTGAACCAAATTTACATTTATCTAATTCAGGTAATATTTATCTAAGTTATATATCGTCAAACCCTGATAAAAAAGAAAGTAGTCTCTTATTCAGTATGTTTGACAATTTAAATTATTCTTGGAATAAACCTAATTTAATAGTTGAATCAGATAAAATGTTTGTTAATTGGGCTGATTTTCCTGAAATAACGACTGACAATCTAAACGGAATTACTGCCCATTATCTAGAAATGAGTAGTGAAAAAAAATATTCTTATGACATTAAAATTGTTAATTCAACCGATCAAGGATTCAACTGGAGCAATCCTCTAAAACTTCATAGTGACAACACCAAAACTGAGCATGGTTTTGTTTCAACAATTAATACAAAAAATGGATTCTTGTCTACATACTTAGATGGAAGACAAAATGAATTATCAAATCATGATAAATCTATTAGACCTCAAATGACTCTTAGAGGTACATCTTATAACATTGATGGAAATATATTAGAAGATCTTTTAATTGATGATAGAGTATGTGATTGTTGTCAAACTGATTTAGCAATTACAGAAAATGGAGAATCAATTGTTGTATATAGAGACAGATCTGAAGATGAAGTAAGAGATATTTATTATTCATATAAAAAGGATAATAAATGGAGTAAACCTATTAATATTTTTAATGATAATTGGGAAATACCTGGATGCCCTGTTAATGGCCCTGCAATTTCCACATTTAACAATACCTCTGCTGTTGTTTGGTACACCTTTTCTAATAATAACAATCAATTAAAAGTTGCATTTTCTAATGATATTTCTAATGGTTTTGATACACCTATAATAGTTAATGCTAATGATCCGATTGGAAGAGTTGATATTGAATTGCTAGATCAAAATACAGCTCTTATAAGTTATATAGATATTATAGATGGAGGTGCTTATATAAAACTTCAAATGATTACTAGTGATAGAAATCAGGATAAATTATTGATAATTGATGAAT
>CAZBCJ010000002.1:0-29946 GCA_964490545.1 uncultured Flavobacteriaceae bacterium
TCTGGAGGTACTGAAGCTGACAATTTAATACTTAGAAGTGCTGCGAGGGATCTAAATATAAAGCACTTTATATCATCAAAAATTGAACATCATGCTGTAACTCATACATTAGATGAATTGGAAAAGGATTATAATGTGAAAGTTTCATTTGTTAATCTTGATGAAAATGGTATGGTTGATTATGATAATCTTAACGAACTACTATCTAACTCTAAAGATAGATGTTTGGTTAGCTTAATGCATGTAAACAATGAAATTGGAAATATACTTGATTTAGAAAGGGTTTCAAATTTATGTATAGAACATAATGCATTATTTCATAGTGATACAGTCCAGACTATAGGTCATTATAATATAGATCTTTCAAAAATAAAAATTGATTTTATTGTTGCAAGTGCACATAAATTTCATGGACCAAAAGGTGTTGGATTTGCATATATAAATAAGTCATCATCTTTAAGGCCTTTAATTTTTGGAGGAATGCAGGAGAGAGGTTATAGGGCAGGCACTGAGAGTGTCCACAATATTGTGGGTATGTCAGAGGCTCTTAATATTTCTATAGCAAAACTAGATGAAGAAAAAACACACATATATAATCTTAAACAGTATTTTATTGACAAACTAAAATCTTCTATTAAAGGAGTTAAATTTAATGGGTGTTCTGGAGATATGAAAAAATCTACTTACACTCTTTTAAACATACAATTTCCAATTGAACAGTCTAAATCAGAAATGTTTTTATTTAAACTAGACTTAAAGGGAATAGCATGCTCTAAAGGTAGTGCGTGTCAAAGTGGAAGCGATTCAGGTTCACATGTCTTAAATGAAGTCTTATCTGGCGATGAACTAAATAAAGTCTCAATAAGATTTTCATTAAGTGTATATAATAAAAAAGAAGAAATAGACTTAACTGTTAATGAAATAGTTAATCTATTGAATTAGAACTTAAATTCTAAATTAAGATTAAATATTCTTGGAGTAAGGTAGTTTGGTATTGAAAATTGTCTTTTTGAATAAACATCTCTCACCCATGTATTAGTTATTGAGTTTTGAACATCAAACATGTTAAAAATTTCTAATCCAACTGTAAGTTCCTCAAATAAACTCCTGAAACCATTCTTATATTTTTTATTATTACTAACTATTATATAAGAAACACCTAGATCAGCTCTTTTATAATCAGGCAATCTGTTTAAATAGCTATAAGGATTTGAATAGCTTGGAGCACCTCCTGGCACACCAGTGTTGTAAATAAGGTTAAGATACATTTTTAAATCAGGAATAGTTGGAACATAATCTTGAAATAAAACTCCAAACTTTAATCTTTGATCTGTTGGTCTAGCAATATATCCTTGATTGCTTATATTTTCTTCTGTTCTAAGAAATCCTACACTAAACCAAGACTCAGTTCCAGGAACAAATTCACCATTTAGTCTCAAATCCAGTCCATAAGCATATGCTTTTGCATCATTATTTGCAGAATACCGTATTCTTACATTATCTATTGTATACGAATTAACATCATCCATCTTTTTATAATAGATCTCTGTTAATAATTTAAAAGGTCTATTCCATATTTTCATAGAATAATCATTAGATAAGACAAAATGAATAGATTTTTGAGCTTTTAGATTATAATTTATATTTCCATCATAATCTCTTAATTCTCTATAAAATGGTGGTTGGTAATAAATTCCTGTACTAAACCTAAAGAGCATGTCTTTTTCCCAATCAGGTTTAATTGCAAATTGAGCTCTAGGACTTGTAACAGTATTAAATTTGTTTTGGTTGATTTTCCAACTATGTATTCTTACTCCAACATTGTAGTACAATTTACCTATTTCATTATTTGAAACCTTACTCCACTGTAAATATGATTGTAATCTTTTAATTTTAGTGCTACTAGTTGTTCTTATGTTACTATAAGGAAGAATTGGCCCTTGATTTGATTCATATGGTTGCTGACTAAGTGAATTAATAAAGGGAGGGTCTATTGAGAAACCAGCAGAATCAATTACTTCCCACTCAATAATACGATCATCGATATTTTCAGAAGTATATTTAACAGAGAACTCAAGATTATTATCATCAATTTTATAATATAATTTATTTTCAATATTAAAAATTAATGCATCTAGACTATTTCGTGCATGATTGAGCTGAGCTCCAATTCCTTCACTAAATTCAACCTCACCTAAATCTTCATCTCCAATACTGCTATTTACTTCACCTAAATTGTATTGGGCTAATATATCAAAATATTCATTTTCAATAGTATTGAATGTAGATGCTATAAACTTTAGAACTAGATTTTTATTTAAGTTTATTTTGGTTGTTAGGGAAGAAAAAAATGTTTTATACTTATCCTTCTCTTGGCCATCATAATAAACAATTAATGCAGTAGGATCTTCTAATGTGCCAAAATTTGTTTGTCTTGTCTTAGGCGCATAATTGTAGTTATTAACTGATATATTTGAGAATAAACTTAATTCAATTTTATCTGAAATTGTATAATTGAAAAGATTTTGAAAATCTATAAAACTAGGTCTGTAATTAGTTTTCGTTTCTTTAGATTCAACCAACAAACTATTATCCCTATATCGAAAACCTAGAATATTTGAAATTTTTGAGTTTTTTGATAATAAATCAGAAGAGATTCTACTACCTAATAGATTTAAATTGCCTGAAAATTTATTTTTTAATGGTTTCCTATATTTAATATCTAATACAGAAGACATTTTATCTCCATACTTAGACTGAAATCCGCCGGAAGAAAAATTTATTGATTTAATTAGATCAGTATTAACAAAGCTCAAACCCTCTTGCTGGCCAGATCTAATCAAAAATGGTCTATAAACCTCTACATCATTTACATAAACAAGGTTTTCATCAAAATTTCCACCTCTAACAGAGTATTGAGTGCTAAGTTCATTTGAAATGTTTACACCAGGAAGAGTTTTTAGTAAATTTTCAATACCTGGCTGAGCTCCTCTAATTTTTCTAATAATTTCAGGATCAATATTTGATACTCCGCTGAAGTTTTCTCTAGATTTTGAATTTAAGACTACTATTGCAATTTGTTCAATACTTTCATTCATTACAGGGTTAAATTCAAAAGTCTCATTATCATTTAGATTAAATTTTAGACTTATTTTTTTAAAATTAATATGAGTAAACTCAACATTAACATCTTGGTTTGAATTTACATTTATAGAATAGAATCCATTAGAATTTGAAACGGTTCCTGAAGAATTAGAAATAATATTTACATTTTCAATAGGGTAATCATTAGCATCTAGGATGACACCATTTATTTCAGCGCTCTGTGAAAATACTTTTATAGATAAAAATAGAGCAAGTATTAGGACTATTAATTTAGTTGTATTCAATTTTAATTAGATTTTCTATAGAAAGTGGTTTTATATTCTGTTCTGTTCCCTACATTATCTATAATTTCAATATGTAGGTTATTTTTAGCTCCCTTTACGACGTTATCATCGAAATCATATACTAATATCCCTTTTTTAGTATTTAGTTCAAATAGAATCCACTTATTGTTTATCCAACCATTATAACTTCTAATTCCTGATCCGATGTCATTAATCCTAATTTTCAAATTAGAAAAATTAGAAATCCAATCATTTTTCTTAAAGCCAATTGGGTAAATTGAAGGACTAATTGTGTCTAAACCTAATGTATATCTACCTAATGATTTTGTGGAAGATTTTTTTCCATTAGTGAAATCTGTTGTATAGTTGTAATTAGCCACCTTTTTATTATCTGATAATTTTGCTATATATAGCTGATTCTTTATTGAGTCGTTATAACGATCTGTATTAAAATAAATTGTAATAGGTTTAAGAAGAGGGATGGTGTCTTTGTCAATTGATAATGTATCGTTTTTAAATTTAGCTTCTAGAAATAAATTGCTATAAAATGTTTCTTTTAAAATAGATACCCTAGCAGAATTAAATTCTAACTCATATTCTTTGTTTCTCTCAATATAGTATAATTCAGTATGGTTGTCAACTAGCTTTAAAGTTTCATTTGTTTTTACCCCTAGAATAGGCACAATTAGTCTGCTTTTATTGCCATTAGCGTCATAGATATTAACCTCATACTTATAAAATTCTTTATTTTCGATTGTAATAAAACCATTATTTATATTAGAACTATATAGTTCCAATGGATTGTTTTCTTCAATATATAGTTTTTGGATTTTTATTTTATGATTTTTAAAAAATGAATAGTCAATAAATGTGTTTATATGTTTAGTTTTATCAAATGATATAGAATCGAATAATATTTCTAACAGATTTTTATTGTCAAGAGAAGTGATTATTTTATATATTCCATTGTTGTTATTTGCACGATTCTGTTTGTCAAAGGCAACAATTCCAACTCCTATTTTCCCAGAAGATTTTAATGTGTCAGAAACATAAAGAGAGTTGTTTACTTTTTTAATTTTTAACTCAGTTTGACTGTTAAAAACATTGTTTTTATCATAAGATTTGTAGAACAGTTTATTAAAGATAGGTGTTCTATCATCTTCTACTGAAACACTTGAGTTTGTCAATGGATTTATAGGTATTTGATTTTGATCTCTTACTTCAAAATGCAGATGGGGTCCAGTTGTACCTCCAGTGTTACCGCTGAAAGCAATAATTTCATTTTCTAACACTGAAATTTCATTTTCTTTTGGAAAAAATTCAATTTCATAAGATTCTTTTTTGTATTGTTTGCCTTTAACAATCTTCTCTATTTTACTTGAAAATTTTTTTAAATGTGCATATACGGTAGTGGTTCCGTCGGCATGTTTTATATACAATGCTTTTCCATAGCCGCCATGGCTAACTTTAATTCTGCTTACATATCCGCTAGCATAAGAATAAACATCTAATCCCTGAATCCCCTTTGTTTTGATATCTACTCCAGAATGAAAATGATTAGATCTTAATTCACCATATGTCCCAGATAAAATTATTGGTATATCTAATAGATTAGTTTTTTCTTGTTTTAGTAGTTTGTTTTGAGAAATAAGAGTGCTAGAAAATAAAAGGATAAAAATAAGCTCACGTCTCATGAATAAAAATTTATATAAATATCTTTTATTTAATTGAAAAAAATTAATTTTTTTAAAAAAATTGAAATTAATAGTTTTCTATATTAACTTTGTTAGTATAGTATTAATGTAAATTAGATTGAATAATTTAGAATCTTTATCTAGTCAGATTGAAAAAAAAATAACTAAACTGTTAGACAGGCTTGACACATTAGTTAAAAAAAATAAGGAGTTAGAAGACAGGTTAAATAAAGCTCTAAATAGAAATGTAGAACATGAAGAAATATTAGAGTCTATGAAGGATAAATATAAGGCTCTAAAGATAGCAAATACTATAACAGGTAGTGATAACAATAGTATTAAGGAAACAAAAGTTGAAATTAATTCGCTGATAAGAGAAGTTGATTACTGTATTTCTCAATTATCAGATTAAATAATTTAATGGCTGAGAAGTTAAAAATTAAGCTTTCTATCGCCAATAGAGTATATCCATTGACGATTCATCCTTCTCAAGAAGAAGGTTTAAGAAAAGCTTCTCAAGAAATTAATAATATGATAAAGCAGTTTGAAGAAAACTATTCTGTTAGAGACAAACAAGACGCTCTAGCGATGTGTGCCCTTCAAATTGCCTCAAAAAAGGCTCAGAAGTCTATTAATGAGGGTAATTTAAATAAAGCCTTAGGAGATAAACTAATGCATTTAAATGAATTATTAAAAGAAGTCTAGGCTTTATGTTCCTTAAACTATTATAAAACTACCTACATTGGTTTTTTTGATAAACTCAACACTAATAAATTAGAAAGGGTGAGTTTAAGTTGTTAAATCGTGCTGAATAATTCAGATTTTTGATCAGCTTTGTAACCCTAAACCTGTTAAAACGGAGTTTACACTAAAAAAACTTGTGTGGGTTTTTTTATGTAAATAATTAGATATGGAAATAAACACTTTATTAGTAGGAGTAGTTTTAGGTTTAGTTGTTGGATTTATAGGGAATAAGCTGATTGAAAAGAATAAATTTTCTAAACAAATTGAAGATTCTAAAGAAGAATCAAAAAGAATACTAGAAATAGCTAAGCAAGAAGCCGAAAGTTTAAAGAAAAATAAAATACTTCAAGCAAAGGAAAAATTTCTTGAACTTAAGGCAGAACATGAAAAAATTATTTTTTCAAGAGAAAATAAAATTAAAAATATAGAAAGCGAAATTTTAGAAAAAGAAAAGGAAATATCTTCTCAGTTGTCTCAACAAAAAAATCTTAACACACAGTTAAAATCTAACACTAATGATTATGAAAAAAAACTTAAGGTTTTAGAAAAAAGAACTTCTGAGCTAGAGAAAACCAGGAAGGAACAAATTAAACAACTTGAAATTATCGCTGGCCTATCTGAAGAGAATGCAAAGAATCAATTGATTGATTCAATAAAAAAGGATGCTGAAGCTGATGCACTTGTTTATGTAAAAGAAAAGATGGAAGAAGCAGAAATGACCGTACAGCAGGATGCAAAAAAGATAATTATTGACACCATTCAAAGAATCGGTGCTGAAGAGGCAATTGATAATACTGTTTCAGTTTTTCATATTGAATCTGATGATTTAAAAGGAAGAATAATAGGTAGAGAAGGAAGAAATATTAAGGCTTTAGAATTAGCAACTGGTGTTGAGATAATAGTAGATGATACTCCTGAGGCTATTATATTATCATGCTTTGACTCAATTAGAAGGGAAATAGCAAGAATGTCATTACACAAACTGGTTAAAGATGGCAGAATTCATCCAGCTAGAATTGAAGATGTTGTTAAAAACACAGAAAAACAAATTGAACAAGAGATTATTGAAATTGGAAAAAGAACTGTTATTGATCTAGGGATCCATGGGTTACATCCTGAATTAATAAAAATAGTTGGAAGAATGAAATATAGATCATCATATGGTCAGAATCTTTTACAACACTCCAAAGAAGTAGCTAAATTAAGTGCAATTATGTCTTCTGAATTAGGAATTGATCCAAAACTAGCAAAAAGAGCGGGATTATTGCATGATATTGGTAAAGTGCCTAGTTCAGAAAAGGATGTAGAAACTCCTCATGCAATATTAGGAATGGAATGGGCTGAAAAATATGGTGAAAGTAAAGAAGTATGTAATGCTGTAGGAGCACATCATGATGAAATCGAAATGAAATTCCTATTATCTCCCATAATTCAAGTTTGTGATGCAATTTCTGGTGCCAGACCAGGAGCTAGAAGACAAGTATTAGACTCATATAATGAAAGGTTAAAGAATCTTGAAGAAATCGCATTTGAGTTTAAAGGTGTTCAGAAAGCTTATGCAATACAAGCTGGTAGAGAATTAAGAGTAATTGTGGAGAGCGAAAAAGTCAGTGATGAAGAAGCTTCAAATTTATCATTTCAAATTTCTCAAAAAATCCAAACAGATATGACCTATCCAGGTCAAGTAAAAGTAACGGTAATTAGGGAAACTAGGGCAGTTAATATTGCTAAATAGTTTTTGAGCGTGGATGAAATTTATTCATTGCTTTAATTAACATTTTATTATCGATATGAGTATAGATCTCAGTGGTTGTAATACTTTGATGTCCTAATAATTGTTGTATTGTTTTAAGATCTGCACCGTTCTCAAGTAAATGGGTAGCAAAAGAGTGCCTAAAGGTATGTGGTGAGATGTTTTTTTTAAGATTAGCCTGTTTGCTTAATTTTTTTATAATGGTAAATATCATTGCTCTAGTTATACCCCTACCTCTTCTGTTTAGAAAAAGTATATCCTTAAATTGTTCTACAATTTTTATACTCCTTCTAGAGTTGTCTAGATAACTTTTAATAACTCGTTTGGTTAGAGTATTGATTGGAACTAGTCTTTGCTTATTTCCTTTCCCTGTTACTTTAATGAATCCTTCACTAAAAAAAAGGTCTGAAATATTTAATGAAATTAATTCACTAACTCTTAACCCACATCCATAGAGTGTTTCAATTATAGCTAGATTTCTTTCTCCTTCACTTGAATTAAAATCAATATTTGAGACTAGTGTGTTAATTTCTTGAATTGTTAAAGTATCAGGAAGTTTCCTAGAAATCCTTGGTGATTCAATTAATGATAAAGGATTGTTTGAAATATATTTTTCAAAAATCAAATATTCAAAAAAACTTCTTAAGCCAGATATTATCCTAGATTGAGAAGAGGGGCTAATGGATTTAGATATAGAATATATAAACTCTTTAATTATGTCTGGAGAAACTTTTAAAGGACTGACAGATTTATTTTTATTTAAAATAAAGTTAGATAGTTTTAATATATCTTTTTCGTAGCTAACAATAGAATTATCCGACAACCCTCTTTCTATTTTTAAATAACTTTTAAAGTTATTTATGGCGATTTCCCATTTCATTTTTTTAGTATATGGGTGTAAAAATTTTAATTATAATTAAAGATGTATAACTTCATCATAGGCCTGAGCTACAGCTTCCATTATTGCTTCACTCATAGTTGGGTGTGGATGAATTGTTTTTAAGACGTCATGACCTGTAGTTTCAAGTTTTCTTCCTAAAACAACTTCTGCTATCATATCTGTAACTCCTGCACCAATCATATGACATCCTAGCCATTCACCATATTTTGAATCAAAAATCACTTTAACAAATCCGTCTTTATGTCCTGAAGCACTAGCTTTTCCTGATGCAGAAAAAGGAAATTTACCAATTTTAACATCAAATCCTTTATCAATAGATTGTTTTTCGGTTAATCCAACACTTGATATTTCTGGAGAACAATAAGTACAGCTAGGAATATTCCCATAGTCAATTGGTGTTACATCGTGTCCTGCAATTTTTTCAACACACAAAATCCCTTCTGCTGAAGCAACATGAGCTAAAGCAGGACCAAGAACAATATCCCCAATAGCATAATAGCCAGGAATATTAGTTTGATAATAAGAATTTACTAAGATTTTATCTTTATCTACAGCAATGCCAACTTCTTCTAATCCAATTCCTTCAATATTAGATTTTATCCCAGTTGCTGATAATAAAATATCAGCAGAGATAATCTCATCACCTTTTTTTGTTTTAACAGTTGCTTTAACACCTTTTCCTTTGGTATTGATTGATGTTACTTCTGCTGAGGTTAAAACTTTAATACCTCTTTTCTTAAATGATTTTTCTAATTCTTTTGAGATGTCATGATCTTCTAAAGGAACAAGACTAGGAAGATATTCTACAATTGTAACATCTGTACCTATGCTATTATAGAAATATGCAAATTCAACACCTATTGCACCTGATCCAACTACAATCATCTTTTTTGGCTGTTTAGACAAATTCATAGCCTCTCTATAACCAATAACCTTTTTTCCATCTTGAGGAATAGAAGATAATATTCTTGATCGAGCACCAGTTGCTATAATAATGTTATCTGCCTGATATTCTATTCCATCTACATCAACAATTTTTCCAGCTTTAATTTTTCCATAACCATTAATAACATCAATCTTATTTTTTTTCATTAGAAACTTAACTCCTTTACTCATACCATCAGCAATATTTCTGCTTCTTGAAATGATAGCATTAAAATCACTAGAGATTCCTTTTATAGATAAACCATAATCATTCGCATGATTTAAATATTCGAAAACTTGAGCAGACTTTAATAATGCTTTTGTAGGGATACAACCCCAATTTAGGCAGATTCCACCAAGACTTTCTTTTTCAACTAATGCGGTTTTAAGACCTAACTGAGATGCTCTTATAGCAGTAACATATCCTCCAGGGCCACTTCCAATAATTATTATATCATATTTTGTCATTTCCTTTAAGCTTTTTTATTAATTAAGATTTCTTATTAAAATCAATACTTACAGAATTTACACAGTATCTTTTCCCTGTTTCAGTTGGTCCATCATCAAAAATATGTCCTAAATGGCCATTACAGTTTGCACATACAATTTCTACTCTGTATCTGCTAAGTGAATAATCATCTACATATTTTATTGCTCCCTTTATGCATTCATCAAAACTAGGCCAACCACAATCAGATTTAAATTTTTGATCACTATTAAATAGGGGAGTTTTGCATCCATTGCAGTTATACACGCCATTTTCAAAATGCATATTATATTTTCCTGTATGAGGGTATTCAGTGCCTTTTTCAATTAATACTCTATATTCTTCGTCGTTTAATATCTTTTTCCATTCTTCAGGTGTTTTATTGCTCATATCATTTTGTTTTATTTTTTGGATATTATTTGCAATCTTTTCTTGTGAAAAAATACTATTAGAATAACATAATAATAAGATCATTAATATCCATGGGATTTTCATATAAATAAAAATTTAATTGACTATAATATAAAATATATTCTTATCTTTTTAACCTATTAATTAAACTACACATAGGCTTCTACAAAAGTATCTTAATTATATGAAAAAATACAAAAAAGGAAGTAAAAAGTTATTAAATGCATGGGCTATATATGATTGGGCAAATTCAGTATACCCGTTAGTGATTTCCACTGCTATTTTTCCAATATTTTATGGAATTATAACAGATGACTATATAACTTTCTTAGGATATTCATTTAAGAACACTGCCTTAATTAGTTATATAACTGCTTTTGCTTTTGTTATATTAGTTTTTCTATCTCCTTTGCTTTCAGGAATAGCAGACTATACTGGAGGAAAAAAATTTTTTATGAAGTTTTTTTGCTATTCTGGATCTTTTGCATGCATACTTTTATATTGGTTTGATATTGACAATCTAAATTCTAGCTTGGTATATTACTTTATTGCACTTATAGGATTTTGGGCAAGTCTAGTTTTTTACAATTCTTATTTACCTGAAATAGCTTATCCAGAACAACAAGACAAGGTAAGCGCAAAAGGTTATGCTATGGGCTACATAGGTAGTGTTATTTTGCTGTTAGTTAATCTTATAATGATCAATTATCCGGAACTTTTTGGAATTATTGACTCAAACGGCGTTGTGGCTGAAATAAAGGCTATGAAGATATCATTTATAATGGTTGGTGTTTGGTGGTTTTTATTTAGTCAATATACATTTTATAACTTGCCAGGCAGAGAATACTACAAACAATTAAGGCTAAATAATAATTCTTCTATAGAAAATAAAAATTTAATTTTTTCTGGATTTCATGAATTAAAAGTAGTTTGGGATGAGTTAAAGAACAATCAAACATTAAAAGTATTTTTAATTGCTTTTTTTATCTACAGTATTGCTTTACAAACTGTAATTTTAGTAGCAACATACTTCGGGGAAGCTGAAATTAATTGGAATGAAGGGGAAAAAACATTTGGACTTATTCTTAGTATACTGCTAATACAATTAATAGCTGTAATTGGAGCAATACTTAGTGCTAAAATTTCTGAAAGAATAGGTAATTTAAAAACGCTCATTTCACTCAATATAATCTGGGCTCTTATTTGTGTTTTTGGATATTATGTGGAAACATCAACTGAGTTTTATATTGCTGCAGGTCTTGTGGGGTTAGTAATGGGAGGAATACAAGCATTATCGAGATCTACATTTTCTAAATTTATACCTTCTACAACTAACAACACTTCATATTTTAGTTTTTATGATGTTTCTCAAAAATTAAGCATTGTCATTGGAATGACGCTTTTTGCAACTATAGATCAAATTACTGGCAGTATGAGAAATTCAATATTAGTATTTCTAATATTTTTTGTTGCAGGTGCAATTATACTAGCTAAGCTTAACAAAAAAATAACTTAAGTTATTCTATTGGCATAGATATTGAATAATATACAATGAAATAAATGCCTTATTACTCATATAACAGATATGACTATAGAGCTAATAAAGAAAATAAAATAAATATGTCGCAAGAAAATATATTTAATATTGACAATTTGTCAGTTCAGGATATTGATGAAAATTCAGAGCTAATCCCTCTGATGACAACTGAAGATGAAAAAGAAATAATTAAAGAGAATTTACCTAAAACATTACCAATACTTTCATTAAGAAACACTGCTCTTTTTCCTGGTGTTGTTATTCCAATTACAGCTAGCAGAGATAAATCTATACAATTAATTAAGGATGCAAATAATTTTAATAAGTTGGTGGGTGTTGTAGCTCAAAAAAATGAAAAAGTTGAAGATCCTAAACCAAATCAAATATACAAGATAGGTACGGTAGCAAAAATACTTAAAGTGCTTCAAATGCCTGACGGTAATACAACAGTTATAATTCAAGGTAAAAAGAGGTTTGAAATAGACAGAATTATATCTGAAGAACCTTATATAACTGCAAATATTAAAGACGTCCCTGAAGTTAATCCAGGTATTGATAACTCAGAATTTAATGCTATTATTGACTCAATTAAAGATCTTTCTCTAGAGATAATTAAAAGAAATCCAAATATTCCTTCTGAAGCCTCTTTTGCTATAAAAAATATTGAGAGCAATTCATTTTTGGTAAATTTTGTTTCTTCCAATATGAACTTGCCAGTATCAGATAAACAGAAACTTCTTGAAATGAATGATTTGAAAAAAAGAGCTATGGATACATTAAAGTTTATGAATATGGAATTTAAGAAGCTTGAAATAAGAAATGATATTCAATCAAAGGTTCAGAGCGACTTAAGTCAACAACAGCGTGAGTTTTTTCTTCATCAACAAATGAAAACAATTCAAGAAGAGTTAGGAGGAGTTAGCCATGATAGTGAAATTGAAAATATGAAGAAAAGGGCAGCCAAGAAAAAATGGAATGATGAAACTAAATCGCATTTTAATAAAGAGATTGGCAAATTACAAAGAATGAATCCTCAGGTTGCTGAATATTCTGTTCAGAGAAATTATCTTGATTTACTCTTAGATTTACCTTGGAACAGTTATACTAAGGATAAATTTGACTTAGTAAAAGCTAAAAAAATACTTGATAGGGATCATTTTGGGCTTGATGATGTTAAAAAGAGAATTATTGAGTACTTGGCAGTACTGAAAATAAGAAATGACATGAAATCCCCTATTTTATGTCTTCACGGACCTCCAGGAGTTGGGAAAACTTCATTAGGAAAATCAATAGCTGAAGCAATTGGTAGAAAATATGTAAGAATTTCTTTAGGTGGATTAAGAGATGAAGCTGAAATTAGAGGTCATAGAAAAACATATATAGGAGCGATGCCTGGAAGGATTGTTCAAAATATAAAAAAAGCTGATACTTCTAATCCAGTTTTTGTTCTTGACGAAATAGATAAGATAACAAATTCAAATATAGGAGATCCTTCTTCAGCCATGTTAGAAGTATTGGACCCTGAACAAAACAAGGAATTTTATGATAATTACTTAGAGTTAGGCTATGATTTGTCAAAGGTTATGTTTATTGCTACTTCAAATAATTTATCTTCAATTCAACCAGCCTTATTAGATAGGATGGAAATAATAAATGTTAGTGGTTATACTACAGAAGAAAAGATTCAAATAGGTAAAAAGTTTTTATTGCCAAAACAATTAAATGAGCACGGTTTAAAAAAGAAAGACCTCAAAATCTCTTCATCTGTTCTTGAAAAAATAGCAGAGGGATATACGAGAGAATCAGGAGTAAGAGGTTTGGAAAAACAAATAGCTAAGCTAGTTAGAAATTGTGCTAAAAATATTGCAACAGATATTAAATATGATCCAAATTTATCTATCGAAGAAATGAATAAGATTTTAGGTAACCCTAAATTGGAAAGAGATAAGTATGAAAACAATGATATTGCTGGTGTTGTAACAGGTTTAGCATGGACCAGTGTTGGTGGAGATATTTTATTTATTGAATCAATACTTTCAAAAGGTAAAGGAAAATTATCTATTACAGGGAATTTGGGGAAGGTAATGAGTGAATCTGCTAAAATTGCACTTGAGTATATAAAATCAAATGCTGATAAGTTTAATTTATCATCTGATATGTTTGAAAAATATAATGTACACATTCATGTCCCTGAAGGAGCAACTCCTAAAGATGGACCTAGTGCTGGAATAGCGATGTTAACTTCGCTTGTATCATTATACACTCAAAATAAGATTAAATCAAAAATAGCCATGACAGGAGAGATCACCTTAAGGGGAAAGGTGTTACCTGTAGGAGGAATTAAGGAAAAAATATTAGCCGCAAAAAGAGCAAAAATAAAAGAGATTATTCTATCAAAACAAAATGAAAGGGATATTAATGAAATTAAAAAAGAATATTTGAAGGGATTGAAATTTCACTATGTAAGTGAAATGAGTGAAGTAATAGATATTGCTTTGACAAACCAAAAAGTTAAAAATTACAAGACACTACAATAATCAATTACAATTAGAGTTTATTCATAATAATAACCTAATTCTTTTATGAAGAAAGCTCTGTTAATTTTAGTTTTTTTTATAACTAATAATATTGTTTCACAATTTGCCGGTGAATCCACCTATCAATTTCTAAATATTTCATCTTCACCTAGACAACTAGCATTAGGCGGTAAAGTTATAACAAACTTTGATTATGATGTTAGTCAAGCTTTGTATAATCCATCAGTAATAAGCCATGAGATGGACAATAATATAGCCTTAAATTTTTTCAATTATTTTGCTGATATTAAGTATGGTAGTGCTGCATATGCTTATACATTAGACAATAGAGGAAACACTCTTCACTTTGGAATATCATATATTAATTATGGTGATTTTGAAGGATATAATGAGTTAGGTGAGCCTACAAATAATTTTACCGGAAATGAAGCTGCACTATCAGTTGGATATGGTAATAAATTTAAGGAATTACCAATATATTATGGAGTGAACGTTAAATTAATAACATCAAAATTTGAACAGTATAATTCTATTGGCATTGCAAGTGATGTGGGTTTTTACTATAAAAATGAAGATTTGAAGCTTGATGTGGCTTTGGTTATAAGAAATATTGGTGTACAGATAAAGCCTTATGATAATATAAGTGAGAAATTACCTTTTGAAGTTGATTTAGGTATTTCACAACTTGTAGAAAATGCTCCAATAAAATGGCACATTACAATTGAAAACATCCAAAAATGGCCAATAGGACTTTCTAATCCATCTAGATTAATAATTGACTTAGATGGGAATATTACTGAAGAAAAGGTAACGTTTATGAATGACTTATTAAGACATGTTATAATTGGGGCTGAACTATTTCCTGAAAGTATATTTAATTTGCGTTTAGGTTATAGTTTTAGAAGGGGTGAAGAACTAAGGATTATAGATGAGAAAAATTTTTCAGGGTTATCATTTGGATTTGGGATTAAATTTAACAAACTTCGTTTTAATTATAGTCACGCAAGATATTCTAGTGCATCAAATATTAGTTTTCTTGGTCTACAACTTGATTTAAATTAATGAGAAAAATTGTAATAGCTATTGATGGATATGCTTCAACTGGAAAGAGTAGTCTAGCTAAACTTTTATCTTCACATCTTAATTATATTTATGTTAATTCAGGATCTATGTATAGAGCAATTACTTATTATGCTATAAGCAAAAAACTAATTCCATTAACTAAGAAAAACATTAATATTTTAATCAGTTTATTGCCAGATATTCAATTAGACTATAGAGTTAATAATAGTACTGGATTTTATGACATTTATCTAAATAATATCAACTTAGAAAGTAAAATAAAGTCTTTAGAAGTTTCCAATCATGTTAGCTTAATAGCAGAAATATCTCAAATAAGAAAATACGTAGTTAAAATTCAAAAGTCATTTCAAAATAAAGGAGGACTGGTAATGGATGGCAGAGACATTGGTTCTGTAGTTTTTCCAAATGCTGATTTAAAGCTTTTCTTGACAGCATCAGATGATGTTAGAGCCAAAAGAAGATATGATGAATTAATTTATGAAGGATATGAAATTAATTATAAAGACATATTCAATAATATAATCAGTAGAGACAAGAAAGATAGTAAAAGAAAAGACTCCCCATTAATTATCCCTAAAGATGCAGTGGTGATTGATAATTCGAAAATGAATATTACAGACCAGCTTAATTTCATCATTAAACTAATAAAAACTAAATTTAACTTTTAGATTTATCAAATTAGGCAATTAAATTTAATATTCTTAAATTCGCAGACCTTTTGGTAATAATTCGATGTGACAAAAGGGAAAAAATATATAAAAACATCTTCTGTAAGTCAATTTACTTAATTCTATCGAGGACTTTTCAGAATACAAATTTTTAGTTCATGGCTAAGAAAGAAACAAAAAAAACTGAAGATGATGCTTCAGTAAATATAAAAGAGAGTAAATCAGCAAAAGCCTCTAAGGAATCTAAACCTGAAAAAACTACAAAAAAGAAAGAGGCTAAATCTAAAACAATAAAAGAGGATTTAATTGACACTATTGAAGTCTCTAAACAACTTAAAACAGAAAAGTCATCCAAAAAATTTCTTAAAGAGTTTGATTGGCATAATTATGAAGAAGGAATTGAAAAAGTAGACGAAAAAAAACTTAAAAATTTTGACAAACTAGTTAAAGAGAACTTTGTAGAAACCCTAACAAACGAGGTTGTGGAAGGCACAGTTGTGCATATGACTGAAAGAGATGCTATAATTGATATTAATGCAAAATCTGAAGGGGTGATTTCTCTAAATGAATTTAGATATAATCAAGATTTAGCAGTTGGAGATAAAGTAGAAGTATTGATTGATATTAGAGAAGATGCTTCTGGTCAATTAATCTTATCACACAGAAAGGCAAGAGTAATACAGGCTTGGGGTCGTATTAACTCAGCTCATGATACTGGAGAAATTATAAATGGGTATGTTAAATGTCGAACAAAAGGAGGTATGATCGTAGATATTTTTGGAATTGAAGCATTTTTGCCTGGCTCACAAATAGATGTTAAGCCAATCCGTGATTATGATCAATTTGTAAATAAGACTATGGAATTTAAGGTAGTTAAAATTAATCACGAATTCAAGAATGTTGTAGTTTCTCACAAAGCTTTAATTGAAGCTGATATAGAATTACAGAAGAAAGAAATAATTAAGCAATTAGAAAAAGGCCAAATATTGGAAGGATCTGTTAAAAATATTACAACTTATGGGGTTTTTATGGATTTAGGAGGAGTAGATGGATTAATCCATATTACAGATCTTTCTTGGTCAAGAATAAATCATCCAAATGAAATTGTAGAATTAGATCAAAAACTAAAAGTTGTAATATTAGATTTTGATGAAGACAAATCGAGAATTCAATTAGGATTAAAGCAGCTAAGCAAACACCCATGGGAAGCATTAGGTGATGACATAAAAATTGGAGATGTTATAAAAGGTAAAGTTGTGGTTATTGCAGATTATGGAGCATTTATTGAAATAGCGGAGGGGGTAGAAGGACTAATTCATGTTTCAGAGATGTCTTGGTCTACCCATTTAAGATCTGCACAAGATTTTGTCAATGTAGGAGATGAAATAGAAGCTAAAATATTAACATTTAATCTAGAAGATAGAAAAATGTCACTTGGAGTTAAACAGCTAACTCCTGATCCATGGACAGATATTACGAATAAATATCCTGTTGGGTCAAAGCATAAAGGTATTGTCCGCAATTTTACAAATTTTGGAGTTTTTGTTGAATTAGAAGAAGGTGTTGATGGTTTAATATATATATCTGATCTATCATGGACTAAGAAGATTAAACATCCACGTGAATTTTGTAATGCAAATGACACTATTGAAGTAGTTGTTTTAGAATTGGATGCAGAGAATAGAAAACTTAGTTTAGGACATAAACAACTTACAGAAAATCCTTGGAACAAGTACGAAGAGGAATTTCCATTAAATTCTATACACAAATCTGAAATTTCTGAAATGGTTCCTAAAGGTGCAATAGTAAAATTTAATGAAGATGTTACAGGCTTTGTTCCTTTCAGACACTTAATTAAGGAAGATGGATCAAAATTAAATGCCAAAGAGAAGGCTGAATTTAAAATAATAGAATTTAATAAAGATTCTAAACGAATTGTTTTATCACATACTCAAACATATAAGAAAAAGGAAGAAGACCCTTCTAAATCTACAAAAAAGAAGAAGGCAAAAACAAAAGAAAAAGTAGATGCTAAGAACACAATCGGTGATGCGAATGAGCAGTTAAAAGAGTTGAAAGATAAAATGGATGGAAAATAAATAAAAGCCTTTCAATTTTGAAAGGCTTTTATTATTCTTTATTAATGTTTTAAATTTTCTATATTTAAGTATTATATTTTCTATGAAAAAATCAATACTCCTTAATTCAAATGAGCTTAAGATAACTATAGAAAGGCTAGCATGTCAATTAATAGAGAAACATGATGATTTCTCAAATACAATTTTAGTTGGATTACAGCCAAGGGGTAAATATCTATGTAATAGAATAGTAGAAATCTTAAAAACTGAATATCATATTAATAGCCTTAATTATGGGCTATTAGATATAACTTTTTATAGGGATGATTTTAGAAGAAATACAAAAATACTAGAGCCAAGCAAAACTGATTTTATTTTATCTGTTGAAAACAAGAATGTAGTCTTTATTGATGATGTGTTATTTACTGGAAGAACTGTAAGAGCAGCTTTAACTGCAATCGAGTCATTTGGCCGTCCTAAATCTGTTGAATTATTAATTTTAATTGATAGGAGATTTAGCCGTGAACTTCCAATTCAACCAGACTATAAAGGGTTGCAAGTAGATGTTTATGAAAATCAAAAGGTTCTAATTGAATGGAGTAATGATAGTAAAAATGATTATGCTTATATGACAATTGTTAATAACCATGAGTGAATTAAGTGTTAAACATCTATTAGGAATAAAATATCTTAATCTTCAGGATATTGAACTAATATTTAAAACTGCTGATAATTTTAAAGAAATTATTAACAGACCTATAAAGAAAGTTCCATCTTTAAGAGATGTTACAATTGCAAATTTATTTTTTGAAAATTCAACTAGAACTAAACTTTCTTTTGAACTGGCTCAAAAAAGACTTTCTGCTGATATAATTAATTTTTCATCATCTCAATCATCTGTAAAAAAAGGTGAAACCTTAATTGATACTGTAAATAATATACTATCAATGAAAGTTGATATGATTGTTTTAAGGCATCCTAATCCAGGAGCACCGATTTTGATTTCTAAAAAAATTTCTGCCTCTATAATAAATGCAGGAGACGGAGCCCATGAACATCCAACACAAGCGCTTTTAGATTCCTACTCAATTAGAGAAAGGTTAGGAAATGTTAAAAATAAAAATGTATTAATTGTAGGAGATATAATGCATAGTAGAGTTGCTCTATCTAATGTTTATGCTTTACAACTACAGGGAGCAAATATTATGGTTTGTGGTCCTAAAACATTAATTCCAAAATATTTACATAAACTAGGAGTTAAAATTGAATACAATCTATTAACGGCCCTTAAATGGTGTGATGTAGTTAATATGCTAAGGATTCAGGATGAAAGAATGAAAAGTAGTTATTTCCCATCAATAAGAGAATATAAGAAACATTATGGACTAACTATGAATCATTTAGACCTTCTAGACAATGAAATTATTGTAATGCATCCTGGACCAATAAACAGAGGAGTTGAAATATCTAGTGATGTAGCAGATTCAAAATATTCGATAATATTAGATCAAGTTGAAAATGGAGTTGCTATTAGGATGGCAGTTATTTACCTGCTTGCAAAAAAGAATACATTTAAAGTAGATAATGGATAATTAATAAGGTACTTTGTAATATTAGTATGAGAGATTTAAGTAATTACAGAAAAAACTATTCTAAGGATAAACTTTCAGAGGAATTTATTCCAAAGGAACCATTTGACCTTTTCAGCATATGGTTTGAGGAATCTACTAACAATTCAGATAATCGTGAAATTAATACAATGATTTTGAATACTATTGGAGGGGACGGATTTCCTAAAGGACGTGTGGTTTTATTAAAATATTTTTCCAATAAAGGTTTTACATTTTTTACAAATTACAATAGTGAAAAAGGTATTTCAATAATGAATAACAACAAGGTTTCTCTGACTTTTTATTGGGAAAATCAAGAGAGACAAGTTATAATTAAGGGTATAGCAGAAAAAACAGAAGAAGCTATTAATAATAAGTATTATCAATCAAGACCTTTTGGAAGTAAGATAGCATCTTATGTTTCAGAGAATCAAAGTTCTATACTTCCTAACAGAGAATCAATGGAGGAAAAATTTATTTTCTTGTCTTCAAAATTGAAAAACAAAAAAATAGATAGACCGAATTATTGGGGCGGATACACTGTTAAACCAGCTGAATATGAGTTTTGGCAAGGAAGAGAAAACAGACTCCATGATAGAATTAGATATTCTCTAGAAAATTCGAAATGGAACATATCAAGATTATCTCCTTAAAAATTATTACGCTTTTAATTATTGATGCTTTTTCAAATAATTCATTAAAGCAATTCAGAAAAATTGATGATAGCAATCACTATGCATATATGTTGTCTAAATGGAAAGGCTGAATGAGTCTTTAAGTTTATCAAGATTTGGATTTTTCTTCTTCATTAAATCATACTTGTCTTTCTCTGTATATACTAGTTTTTCTTCTATTTTCTCATCAACAATTAATTCTAAATAAATATTACTGTTTTTTAGATTTTTTCTTATATAATCTATTATTTCTTTTTTCTCAATATCTAACTCAACCTTATTTATTGAATTTGGAAGAGTCAGGTTAATAGTATTTTCAACTAATTTTGGCTTATCAATTCGCAATATTGATGCAATATTAAACCTTCCTTTTTCTTCCATCATCTTTGAGTAATTTTCCCATAAAGCAACAACATCCGTCTCAGTATAAGGGTTTTCTTCAAGCTCAGTTTTATTATCTACAACGCTTGATTTATTAGTTTGCTCTTGTTTTTTCTCTAGACTTTTAAGAGATAATCCTGAACTTGACAATTGTCTGATATCTATATCTAATCTAGGCTTAATCTCATTCTTTTCTAATTGAGTTGTCTTTTCTTCTGTTATTAAGCTGGAATTAAAATATGAGGCAGGAATTATTTTGTAATTAAACTTTTTTTTTTCATCATTATGATTTAATGATGCTAATTTCATAAGTGTTAATTCTACAAGAAGATTTTGATTTATACTTTTAGAGTAATTAATAGAACAATTATTAGTAATTTCAATACATTCTATTAGATAATCTAAATCTATTTTAGTTGAAACTTTTTTAAATTGTGATTTAGTCTCTTCATCAGTGTTAAATAGTGCTATAGACTTACTGTCCTTGCTAACTAATAAGTCCCTAAAGAATGATCCAAGACCAGATATCAATATATCTCCTTGTATCCCTTTGGCTAATATAGAATTTATTGAAATTAATAATTTAGGAATTTCATTATTTATAATTAGATCTAATAGATCAAAATAAACCTGATGGTCAAGTATGCTTAGGTTTTCCATGACATTTGACAGGGTGACTTCATTGCTATTTGAGCTTAATATTCTGTCAAATATTTGAAGTGCATCCCTCATTGATCCATCTGCATTTTTTGCGATCAACTGAATTGCATTGTCTTCATACTTAACTTTTTCTTTTTTACTTATATCAATAAGAGATGAAGATATATCATCAACACTTATTCTTTTAAAATCATAAATTTGACACCTTGATAGAATTGTTGGAATAATTTTATGTTTTTCAGTTGTTGCAAGGATAAATACACAATGTTTAGGAGGTTCTTCTAGGGTTTTTAGAAAAGCATTAAATGCGCTTGAGGAAAGCATATGAACTTCATCAATGATATAAACCTTAAAATTCCCTGTTTGAGGAGGAATCCTAATTTGGTCAGTTAAATTTCTAATACCATCAACTCCATTATTTGAAGCTGCATCTAATTCAAAAATATTAAAAGAATAATCAGAACCGCTAGGAATCTTATCTTCATTTATCATTTTTGCAAGAATTCTTGCACAAGTAGTCTTGCCAACACCCCTTGGCCCAGTAAATAATAAAGCCTGAGATAACTGCTTGTTTTTTACTGCATTCTCTAAAGCTGAAGTAATTATCTCCTGCCCAATAACTTCTTCAAAGGATTTCGGTCTATATTTTCTTGCAGAAATCAGATAATCACTCATGAAAATAAATTTACAAAATATTGCTATTTAATTATATATTTATTTCTAATAATTATAAAAATGTTATATTTTAAAGAAATTCAGTATTTTTGCAATGTAAGTTGGTCGCCTTGTCGCTATATTTATATAGAGGAAAGTCCGAACACCATAGTGCATCATAGTGGTTAATTGCCACCGATTGTAAAATCAGGAATAGTGCAACAGAAAGTATGTACAGGTAATGCTGTAGTGAAATCAGGTAAACTCTATGAGGTGCAATGCCATGTAAACCAGCTATAAGAGTAGCGCGCTCAATGTTGGAGGGTAGGCAGCTAGAATAGATTGGCAACAATTTATCAAGATAAATGACAAGGACTTGAAAAAGTACAGAATTCGGCTTATAGACCTACTTATTTAAAAAAAGCGAGTATTTATAATACTCGCTTTTTTATTTTCCAAAAAAACTAAATGAACTATCTCCATACGTTCTTGTTTCTATTAAATTTTTATGTTCTAAGAAATTTATCTTTTTGTAATGTTCTAGTATAAGAGTTCCGTTTTTATTTAAAAAACGATTTTTAAAGGTTAATTCAATAATTTGATACATTTTTTCTCTATCCATAGAATATGGAGGGTCAGCAAAAATCACATCTACTTTAACTTTGTTTTTAAAAAATTTAAACACATCAGTTTTTATTATAGATATATTCATTCTTAATCTATTGGATTCTTTTTTGATAAAATTGGTACATTTCAGGTTATTATCTACAGCTAAAACATCTTTGACGCCTCTAGAGTAGAATTCATAACTAATGTTCCCTGATCCAGCAAATAAATCAAGGATAGAGATTTCATTGAAGCTGTATTTATTATTAAGGATATTGAAAATGCTTTCTTTTGCCATATCTGTTGTAGGACGTACTGGTAAATTTTTAGGAAAAATTATTTTTTGTCCCTTATAGTTTCCCGATATAATTCGCATTTAGAAGCTATTAAGTAATGTGATATCAGACTTTAAACTATTGTAAAACTTATTCTCTTTACTGATTTCAGAATTAAAAACAGATACATTTCTAATGTATTTATATATAATCATATAATTATCATCATCTTTAGAGATATCCCCAGTAATAACTACAGGGATTTCTTCAGGATTAAGTTTTAACTGATCGATACTAAATAATAGGTAGTATATTAAATCTTCCTTAGTATTAAAATCAAATCTATTGTAAAATACTAATTTGTTTTTTACAAAATATATAAGCTCCATATGATTAACATTAATATTTAAGTATAAGGATGGAGTAGCTGTATTCTTCTCATTTAATTTAACTTTTTCAAGAATTATTGATGAATAGTGTTTATAAATAAAAGAGTCAAACATCTCAAATATATAGTTGTTAATATTAACATATGGTATATATACATTTACACATTCATTATTAAAAATTTTGTCAAAAGCTACATAATCATTTTGTAGAATTTTTGAATTGAACTTTAAGTAGCTTAGAGCATTATTCTTGTCAAAAAGGGGTTCTGGAACTACAGTTGAAAGATTATTGTAATGAATGATTTTAACAGATGAGAAACTACTGCTTAATTCATCATTCTCTAGAAACCCTTTTTTAAGAGTCTTTAATAATTCTTTAGGATTACTGTTTTGTGATAATGAATATGTTCTAAGGAAATCAATTTCTTTGGAAATTAAATCAATTATACAAAAAGAAAGTCCATTCAAACTAATATGAATGGACAATTTTATATTAGAAGTTTCATCTATTCTAGTTCTCTTTTGTATAGTTTTTTGGCCAGTTTCCATTTGTATTTACTTCGTCCATAGATCCAATTTTAAGAGATGGCCCATTAACTCCATCTACAGATTGAACTTGGTTTTCTTTAAAAATTAAATCAGAGTTTTGATCATGCAGTATAATCCTTTTCATAACTTTTGATTCAAAAACTGGAATATCAATTCCATTTTGATTCAAGAAACCAGCTTTAAGTTCAAATTTAGTTTCATTTATTTTTGCAAATGGAACATACATCATGTTTTGAAATCTTCTGTCTTCACCAAAAAGAGAATCTCTTACAGAAACAAAACCCAATGTATCAACTATAACAATGTCTTTGTAGGTCTTAACGCCACCATATCTTTTTGTAAGCATCCTATCTATAATACTTGAGTCTCTTCGTTGTGTAATAGTAAATGAGTCTATTTCAACAAATTTAACAAGACTATCCCAATTGTTTTCAAAATGACCATGAATTGTTCTATGTGCTAATTGGGAATCTCTAATATCTTTTAGATTCTTTATTACAGACTGATATCTATAATTTTTTATCTCATCAAACTGAATAACATCTGATATTGAACTATATGTTAAATATGAGAAAGTTAAGATAAATATCCAAAGACCATAAAATAGAAACTTTTTTTGATTATCATTAAATTTAGATCTAACTAAGATTACTAAACCTACTGTAATTGGAATTGATAAGAATAAGAAAATTTTTAACAACATGAACTTGTATTATGGATTTTATTACCAGCAAAACTACAATTTTTTTTTATTTGTAAAAATGATTGTCAACAAAAAACAATTATATAAAAATATTGACATAATCTTTTTAATTGATCTGAGTATAATTCATTATTTTTGAATTCATGAAAATAACTGCCTTAATACCTGCAAGACTTAACTCATCAAGGTTTAATGGGAAACTAATGATGGACCTTTGTGGTAAACCGGTAATTACTAGGACCTATGATGCAGTTTTATCTTCTAATTTGTTTTCGTCAGTTATTGTTGTAACACAGGATAATGAAATTTATGAAGAGATTACATCTAATAATGGAAATTCAATCCTAATAAAAAAAGATTACAACTCTGGAACTGATAGAATAGCAGATGTTTGCGATAGATTAGAAACTGATATAATTGTTAATATTCAAGGAGATGAACCATTTATAGATGAATCCAGCTTAGAAAAACTGGTTGATATATTTAAAAATGATTCTAGAAATGAGATTAACTATGCATCACTAATGAAATTAATGAATAATGAGAGGGATATAAATAATCCCAACAACGTTAAGGTTGCTGTAGATAATAATGGTTTTGCTATCAATTTCTCAAGAAAACCTATTTCTAGTACAACAGCTTTAAGTGAAGAAGTTTTTTATAAACATATTGGAGTATATGGATATAGAAAAGATTCTTTAATGTCATTAACAAAGTTATCTCCAACAAAATTAGAAATGATAGAAAAAATAGAGGCTTTAAGAATTATAGAAAGTGGTTTTAAAATAAAAATGGCTGAAACCTTATCTGAATTTATTGGAATTGACACCAAGGAAGATCTTAGTAAAGCTATAGAAATATGGGGCAATAAATAGATGATGGAGTTTTTATCAAAATTAATTTTTTTCAAGATATTAAGATGGAAGATTTCTGGCAATAGAAACTTCGCAAAGAATTCTGTAAAAAAGGCAGTGATAATAGCAGCTCCTCATACCAGTTGGCAGGACTTTTATATAGCAGTCTTAGCTAGGTCTGCAGCAAATATTAAGTCAAAATTTATAGCTAAAAAGGAGCTTTTTTTCTTTCCAATAAATATAATACTTAAAATGCTAGGAGGAGTTCCTGTAGATAGATCTTCAAAACAAAACAAGGTGGATCAAATTGCTGACATGTTTCTTGAAAAAGATGAGTTTAGAGTTGCATTATCACCAGAGGGGACAAGACAGAGAGTTGAAAAATTTAAAACAGGGTTTTATTATATAGCTAAAAAAGCAAATGTTCCTATAATTATGTATACACTAAATTTTAAATCAAAGGAAATATTAATTTCTAACCCATTCTATACAACAAATGACATGAAGGCTGATTTTAATTTTATAGAAAGTTTTTTTGATGGAGTAGAGGGAAAGGTAAAAGAGTTGAGCTTTTATAGGAACTAAAGGTCTTTTGTTATAGATTTCATTTTATATAGGTTTTAATCAATAAACGATAATAAAACTCCGATAATTGAAACAATAAGTGCTAAAATGACAGCTAATAGCGTATTGTAATCTAGAACTATTAAGGTTGTTTCAGGCTCAAGATTAATAAATAGGACCATATACATAACTCCTGCAGAGAATGACCACCCTGTTAATAAAAGATATTTCTGAATCTTATCTTTAAAAATAAATACCGCCAAGAGTAAAATTAAAACAATTAGATAGTCAACAATCCATAGTGGTGGATATTGCCAATCCCCCCAATTTAGAGCTGCCTCAGTAACACTAAGTATAATAGAATATAATGTTGCAATAGTTAAATTTATTTTTTTTATCATATTATTTAAAAGGAGGTTTTATGATGATCGCCTTAATTAAATTATTTCTAATATTAATGTAAATAGTTGTGTTGATTTTTGCAGAAGTACTGTTTACATAACCTAATCCAATAGCTTTCCCAAGACTCGGTGACATTGTTCCAGAAGTGACACTTCCAATGATTATATTATCATTATTAGATATTTCGTAGCCCTTTCTAGGAATTCCTTTGTCAATTAATTCAAATCCAATCAATTTTTTCTTAATTCCTTTTTCCTTTTGTTCTTTTAAAATTTTATATCCATTAAATTCCTTTGAAAATTTTGTTATCCATCCCAGACCTGCTTCAATAGGGCTAATATCATCTAACAATTCATTTCCATATAAACAAAAACCCATTTCTAGCCTTAGAGTATCCCTAGCAGCCAATCCTATGGGTTTTATATTATTACATGCACCAGCTAGCATAACATTGTCCCAAATCTCTTTTAACTGACTGTTTTTACAATATATTTCAAATCCTCCACAGCCAGTATATCCAGTATTGGAAACAATAATATCATTAAATCCAGCAAATTCTGTAACTAGAAAATTATAATATGATATAGTTGATAGATCATATGGGGTTAATTCTTGAATTGATTGTAATGTTTTAGGTCCTTGAATAGATAATAATGAGTATTGATCAGAGACATTTTCCATATTAGCTCCATATGTATTTTTTGATAACAAATAGTCCCAATCCTTTTTTATGTTACTTGCATTAACTACAAGCATATATTTTTCGTTAGAAAGCTTATATAAGATTAAATCATCTACGATTCCTCCATTATCATTTAAAAGACAATTATATTGGGCTTCACCATCATTTAATTTTGAAACATCATTGCTAAGGCAGAATTGTAGTAGTTCAAGTGAGCCATCACCATAAATGATGAATTCACCCATATGTGACACATCAAATATGCCAACGTTATGTTTAACTGATAAGTGTTCAGATTTAACACCTTCATATTGAACAGGCATTAAGTATCCTGCGAAATCAACCATTTTAGCACCAAGACTTATATGCGAATCATATAATTCAGTTCTTTTCATTCTATTCTATTATATATCTAGGGAATCAAAAAGCTCAACTAGTTTTTGATCAGAAGGTCTAGGTGCATCACCAGATATAATATTACCATCAGGTCCTATTAATAGGTATCTTGGAATTGAATTTATAACAAATGCTTTAGTAAATTTTGAATCCCAAGCATTATCAGCAAATAATTGTACTCCACCTAATGATTTTTCCTCTATCATTTCTTTCCATTTATCATAGTTATATACAGGTCGATCCCTAACATCAATAGAGATGTATACAAATTCTATGTTTTTGTCACGATAAAGTTTCTCCATTTTTTTTGACGCTGGTATTTCTCTTATACACGGACCACACCAGGTTGCCCATACATCAATATATAGATATTTACCTCTTAAATCAGATAAGGAAGTAGTTCCGCCTTTATAGTTTTCATAATCAAAAAACTCAGGAGATTTCATTCCCTTTTTTATCAATTGAAGCTTGTTGTATATGTCTGTCAATTCAGCTGTTTGTGTAGAATCATTAGACATTTTAATAAGACTATTATAGAGTAACTCATTATTTTCAGATGATGCGCTTAAATAATATTTGCCCTGAGAAACAACATCTTTTTTAATGTTAGGTGCATTAGCTTCTAATAGATCACTAAAATGAGTTTTTATATTATTAGACATTTTTTCTTGATTAAAAAAATGACCTAATACAAGATATTTATAAGATTGAGAAACAACGTAATCATTATTATTAACATAATTTAAGTCATTAAGTGGGGTCAAAAATGAATTACTAAACTTAGGCTCTTTTTTTGCATAAAACTTGTAATATACTGGGTAGCGCTGTAATGAGAGCAAATATATATAACTAGCTTCTTTTTCTTCAATAGACTTTAATTTTTTATCAAGTTTTACAATATCATTATCAAATGAATTTGTAAAATGTATATCGCTAGTCTTTGTATCATTAATTTGATTTAAAAAAGCTTCTTCTTCTAATGAATATAAAGCTGTAAAATCTATAGGATTAGAATCTATTCTTTTTTGTTTTGACTTAAGATAATTGTTTTCATGTGAACTATTTCCTTCAAAAACTATAGATTCTTTAAAATCTTTACAATCAAACAATATTGATATATTTTGTCCCATTTTTATAAAGATTTGAATTTTTTCTTTTCCATGGTTTAAAATATACTTATTGGTAGGGATATTTATTTGCTCTGAAAAACTTCCAATATCATTAATTTTTATGGTTTTGTTTACGCCAGGTCCTGATATAATAATTGAATCGTGAGACGAGTTATTGATTGTTCCTGAAATTTGAATTGACGAATCTTTACTACATGAAAAAACAAATCCAATTAGAATTGCAATTATAGCTGTTAATAACCTGTTATTCATCATATTTGTATTTTTTAATGTCCTGCAAATTTAATTAAGTAAAAATACATTATTATTTTTATAAAAAATTATAAATTGACAACACATACAATTAGTTCAGAAGATTTAGATTTAAAACAGATTAAAAACATCTTAGACAATAATCTTAGAATTAATCTATCAAATACTCAGATTAAAACAGTTAATGATTCAAGAGCTTATTTAGAAAAAAAGATTAATTTCAGTGAAGATCCTATCTATGGAGTAAATACTGGATTTGGGTCTTTGCATAATATAAAGGTAGATTCAAAACAACTAAACAAACTACAGGAGAATCTTATAATATCCCATGCATGTGGAGTAGGGGAAGTAATCTCAAACAAGGTTGTTAAAATAATGTTACTTCTTAAAATCATATCCCTTTCTAAGGGTTATAGCGGTGTTCATATAAATACAATTAATAGGTTGATTTTCTTCTATAACAAAGGTATTTTCCCTATTATTTATAGCTATGGTTCACTAGGTGCATCAGGGGATTTAGCCCCATTGGCTCATCTCTCACTACCTCTTATAGGAAAAGGTAAAGTTGAGTATAAGGGAAAAGTTTTTGAAAGCTCAACAATACTAAAAAAATTCAATCTTAAACCTGTAAAACTATTGTCTAAAGAAGGTCTAGCCCTTTTAAATGGAACACAATTTATGTGTGCATATGCTACATTTCTATTATTTGAATCCTATAAATTATCATATTTAGCAGATATGATATCATCTATATCTTTAGAAGCTTTCGACTGCAGATATGAGCCATTTGATAAAATATTTAATACTATTAGAGATCATCATGGCCAATCTATTGTTTCAAAAAGAATAAATGATTTTACTAAAGGAAGTAAAATTAAATATAATAAGAAAGCCAATGTTCAAGACCCATATTCTTTTAGATGTATACCTCAAGTTCATGGAGCAACTCTTGATACAAT
>CAZBCJ010000002.1:30046-34247 GCA_964490545.1 uncultured Flavobacteriaceae bacterium
GGATTTATGATACCTCAGTATACAGCAGCTAGTATTGTTAGTATAAACAAACAATTTGCTACTCCAGCCAGCATTGACTCTATTACATCTTCAAATGGTCAAGAAGATCACGTTAGTATGGGCGCCAATTCTGCTATACAGTTAAATGAAATAGTAACAAATGTTAAATATATATTAGGAATTGAAATGTTTACAGCAGCTCAGGCTTTAGAATTTAGAAAACCATTAAAATCTTCAAAAAGGATTGAAAAAATAGTTAGCAACTATAGAAAAGACGTAAAATTTATTAAACAGGATGAAGTAATGCATGATCATATTATTGAATCATTAAAACATATAGAAACCCTAAATATTGATGAAAGATTAATTATCTGAGGTCTTAGATTCTTTAAGTTTTGAGCTTTTTAATATAAGTTTTTCACCACCTTTTTTATAATCTACCTGAATTATATCTCCTTCATTAATTTTTGATTTAAGGATTTCTTCTGCTATTAAGTCCTCTAAATATTTTTGAATCGCTCTTTTAAGAGGTCTGGCTCCAAAATCTTTATCAAATCCTTTTTCAGCTAAGAAATCTTTAGCCTTTTTTGTAAGCTTAATTTTATATCCCAATTCATTTATTCTTTCATAAAGTTTTTCTAATTCTATCTCAATAATCTTGTGAATTTCATTGATAGATAAATTATTGAATATTACGACTTCATCAATTCTATTTAAGAATTCTGGAGCAAACTTCTTTTTTAAGGCATTAGTTATGGTTTTTTTATTTAAAGAAGATTCTTGTGATTTTTTTGCTGATGTTCCAAAACCTACACCTATACCAAAATCTTGGATCTTTTTAACGCCAATATTAGAAGTCATTATTATAATAGTATTAGTAAAGTCAATTTTCCTACCAACACTATCAGTTAAGTACCCGTCATCAAAAACCTGTAGCAGCATATTAAAAACATCCGGATGAGCTTTTTCTATCTCATCAAGCAATAATACTGAATAAGGTTTTCTACGAATCTTTTCAGTTAACTGTCCGCCTTCTTCATATCCTACGTATCCAGGGGGCGCACCAACAAGTCTAGATATAGCAAATTTTTCCATATACTCACTCATATCTACCCTAATTAATGCTTCCTCGTTGTCAAAGAGTTCTTTTGCAAGAATTTTAGCTAGCTGAGTTTTTCCTACACCGGTTTGTCCAAGAAATATAAAAGAGCCTATAGGTTTTTTAGGATCTTTCAATCCTGCTCTATTTCGTTGAATTGATCTAACCACATTATCAACTGCATCATTTTGCCCAATAACTTTCTCTTTGATAAGATTTGATAAGATTGATAATTTATTCAGCTCTGTTTCTTTAACTCTATTTAATGGTATTCCGGTCATCATTGATACTACATCAGCAATGTTTTCTTCTGTAACAATTTGCCTATTTTTCTTACATTCTTTCTCCCATTGAGATTGTTCTTTTAAGAGTTTTGACTCTAATATTTTTTCTTTATCTCTCAACTCGGCCGCCTCTTCATATTTCTGATTATTAACAGCTGAGTTCTTTTTAGATTGTATTTCTTCTAAATCTGACTCTAAATCAACTATATGTTTTGGAACATTAATATTAATAATATGGACTCTTGATCCTGCTTCATCCAGAGCGTCTATTGCTTTGTCGGGTAAATATCTATCGGTCATATATCTAGAAGTTAATTTAACACATGCTAGAACAGCTTCATCAGAATAGGTAACGTTGTGGTGTTCTTCATACTTTTCTTTAATATTCTTTAATATTTCAATAGTTTCATCAATACTTGTTGGTTGAACTATTATTTTTTGAAATCTTCTTTCTAGTGCTCCATCTTTTTCAATAGAGGTTCTATATTCATTCAATGTTGTTGCTCCAATGCATTGAACTTCTCCTCTTGCTAACGCTGGTTTAAACATATTTGATGCATCCAAACTTCCTGTAGCCCCTCCAGCACCAACAATTGTGTGTATTTCATCTATAAATAGAATGACATTTTTATTTTTCTCAATTTCATTCATTACAGCCTTCATCCTTTCTTCAAATTGTCCTCTATATTTTGTTCCTGCTACTAGACTTGCTAAATCTAAAGAAATTATTCTCTTGTTGTAGAGAACCCTTGAAACTTTCTTTTCTATTATTCTAATTGCCAAGCCTTCAGCTATAGCAGACTTTCCAACACCTGGCTCACCTATTAGTAATGGATTGTTTTTTTTACGTCTACTTAATATTTGTGAAACTCGCTGGATTTCTAAATCCCTTCCTACTATTGGATCTAAATCATCATTTTCAGCTAAAAATGTGAGATCCTTGCCAAAATTATCTAGAACAGGAGTCGTAGATTTTTTATTTTTCTTTGTTTTAGGAGATTGTTTAATAATAGGGTCATTTTCATAGTGATCAGGTTTATCACTGCTTTTTTGGGATTCTGGAGAAGAGGTTTCTTCATCCCCTATCAGAGACTTAAATTCTTCTTTTACTGTACTATAGTTAACCTCAAGTTTATTTAAAATTTTGGTAGTTGGATCATTTTCATTTCTAAGAATGCATAATAAAAGATGACCAGTATTTATTATAGAACTTTGAAAGAGCTTAGCTTCAAGAAAAGTTGTTTTAAGGGCTCTCTCCGCTTGACGCGTTAAATGAAGATTCTTTTTTGAGCTAGTTTTAGTATCATCAAAATCAACTGGATTTAGGGATTCTACTTTTTTTCTTAAAACATTTAAGTCTACATCTAAGAAATTTAAAATTTCTATTGCTTTCCCCTCTCCACTTCTAATCAAGCCTAAAACAAGGTGCTCTGTGCCAATAAAATCATGACCTAATCTCAAGGCCTCTTCTTTACTGTAAGTAATCACATCTTTTACCCTAGGCGAAAAATTATCATCCATTAAATTAATTTTTACTAAATGTAGGAATTCTTATATTCTTAAACAATATGTAATTATAATATTTACAACATTTTTCTATTTTAATTTTAGCATAAATTATTTAATAAATAATTGTTAATAAAAAAACACTTTTTTACTGTCATTTTAACCTTATTTCATGGGTTAAATTTATTATATTTGTTGTATGAAATTTTTAAGCAAAAATTAAAGACAATTATATATGAATGATGGTGAAAAATTAATACCAATTAATATTGAAGATCAAATGAAATCAGCATACATTGACTATTCAATGTCTGTTATTGTTTCTAGAGCACTTCCTGACGTAAGAGATGGGTTAAAGCCAGTACACAGAAGAGTTCTTTACGGAATGCATGATATGGGTGTTAAATCTACTACTGCATATAAAAAATCAGCTAGAATTGTTGGAGATGTTATGGGTAAATATCATCCACATGGAGATTCTTCTGTTTATGATACAATGGTTCGTATGGCACAGGAATGGAGCCTTAGATACTTGTTAGTTGATGGTCAAGGGAACTTTGGGTCAATTGATGGAGACAGTCCAGCAGCAATGAGATATACTGAAGCTAGAATGCAAAAGATTTCTGAAGAAATGCTTGCTGATATTGAAAAAGACACTGTAGATCATAAATTAAATTTTGACGACAGTCTTAAAGAGCCAACAGTTCTACCTACAAAAATTCCTGCTCTTTTAATAAATGGAGCTTCTGGTATAGCAGTTGGTATGGCAACAAATATTGCACCTCATAACCTGACCGAAGTTATAGATGGTACAATTGAGTATATTAACAACAATGATATAGAAATTGATGAATTAATGAGTTTTGTGAAGGCGCCAGATTTTCCTACAGGTGGTATAATTTATGGTTATGAAGGAGTTAAAGATGCTTTCCATACCGGAAGAGGAAGAATTGTTGTTCGTGCTAAAGCTGAAATTGAAGAAGTTGATGGAAGAGAATGCATAATAGTTTCAGAAATCCCTTATCAAGTAAATAAATCTGAACTTATAAAGAAAATTGCAAACCTAGTTAATGATAAAAAAATTGAAGGTATTTCTACAATAAGAGATGAATCTGATAGAAATGGGATGAGGATTGTCTTTGTACTAAAAAGGGATGCAATACCTAATATTGTTTTAAATAAATTATACAAATACTCCCAACTTCAATCTTCATTTAGTGTTAATAACGTATGCCTTGTAAAGGGTAGACCTAGAACACTTAATCTAAAACAGATGATTAAGTATTTTGTTGAGCATAGACATGAAGTTGTT
>CAZBCJ010000003.1:0-28722 GCA_964490545.1 uncultured Flavobacteriaceae bacterium
CATACATTCTAAAATAATTTTGTAGTGTTATTGTTGCAAATGTCTGAGTAGCTGCTTCAATTTTTACATTTTCTTTAGCTTCAATTGCTTGATGTAGGCCGTCACTATATCTCCTGCCATCCATTATCCTGCCTGTTTGCTCATCTACAATCATCACCTTATTATCCATTACGACGTACTGAATGTCTTTTTCAAAAAGAGCATATGCTTTAAGTAATTGATTTATAGAATGAATCCTCTCAGATTTAATATTAAAATCTCTATATAGCTCTTCTTTCAATGCAGCCTCTTTTTTAGGGCTATGACCTTTAGATTCAATTTTAGATATTTCCATTCCAATTTCTGGCATTATGAAAAAATTAGGATCCTCTTTTCCTGAAAGAAATTCTATTCCCTTATCAGTAAGTTCTATCTGATTGTTTTTCTCATCAATAACATAATAAAGGGCTTCATCAATTTTTGGCATTTCCCTATTATTGTCTTGCATATAAAAGTTTTCAGTCTTTTGGAGTAATTGTTTTACACCTTCTTCACTTAAATATTTAATTAAGGCTTTATTTTTAGGGATCCCTCTGTAGACTCTAAGTAGGTTGAAGGCCCCTTCATCTGTATTATTATTTGATATGTTGTTTTTAGCATCAGCTAGTGTAGCAGTTAATAGTTGTCTTTGAACAGATACTATTTTCTCAATTTTAGGTTTTAGCTCATTAAATTCGTGTTTATCCCCTTGAGGTACGGCACCTGATATTATTAATGGAGTTCTTGCATCATCTACTAGAACAGAATCAACCTCATCAACAATAGCATAATTATGCTTTCTTTGAACTAGATCATCAGGAGAATTAGCCATGTTATCCCTCAAATAATCAAAACCAAACTCATTGTTGGTTCCATATGTTATATCAGCATTATATGCATTTTTTCTTTCTTGTGAATTTGGTTTATAATAGTTAATACAATCTATCTTTAAACCATGAAATTCAAAGATAGGAGCCATCCAAGCACTATCTCTTTTGGCTAAATAATCATTTACAGTTACAATATGAACTCCTCTACCAGATAAAGCATTAAGATATACAGGCAATGTTGCAACTAATGTTTTTCCTTCACCTGTCTGCATTTCCGCTATTTTACCTTGATGCATTGTAATACCACCAATTAATTGAACATCATAGTGAATCATATCCCATGTTATTGGTTTTCCAGCTGCATCCCAAGAATTCTTCCAGACAGCATTATTTTTATTTAATTCCACATATTCTTTATTGGCTGAAATTTCTCTATCAAAAGCTGTTGCTTTAACTATAAGTTCTTTGTTATTAAAAAAACGCTTTGCAGTTTCTTTTACAACTGCAAATGCTTGTGGCAGGATTTTGTTTAAAGTATCTTCAGTTATCTTATAAGACTCTTCTTCACACTTATCTATTTGAGTGTATAATTCTTCTTTTTCATCAAAATCATCTGTTTTATCTACAGCTTCTTTCAATTCTTTAATCTTACTTTTTATCTCATTAATTGATAATTCTATTTCAGATTTGAAATTTAGAGTTTGTTCTCTTAATTCATCGTTATTTAGCTTGGATATATCACTCTCAAATGATTTTATTTCTTCAACTATAGGAAGTATTGATTTTATATCTTTTTTTGTTTTGTCTCCTATAAAGAATTTAAGTATTGAATTAAAAAAACTCATATGTGTTATCAGATAGTGATTTTAATTTTCAAAGATACAATTTGTTTGATGAAAAATATTAAAAAAAGCCTCAGTTAAGAGACTTTAAATAAATTCTAATATTCATCTTCGTTCCAAAGATAATCTTCATCAGTTGGATAATCTGGCCAAATTTCCTGAATAGTTTCATATAGTTCTCCTTCATCTTCAATTGATTGTAAATTCTCTACTACTTCTAATGGCGCACCAGTTCTAATAGAATAGTCTATCAATTCGTCTTTTGAAGCTGGCCATGGTGCATCACTTAGGTGAGATACTAGTTCTAAAGTCCAATACATGATAAACTGTTTTTTGCAAAAATAATTTTTTAGACGAAAAAAGCAAGAAATTATTAATATTTTTTTGAAGCATTATGTTTCCCAACGAATCTCTTCAATTTCGAGATCTATTGAAAATTTTCTTGCTATAACAAAAATATAATCAGATAATCTGTTTAAATAAATTAGGATTTCATCTTGAAAATTGTAAATAGATTTTAGTTTTGATACATTTCTTTCAGCTCTTCTGCAAACGGATCTAGCTATATGACAGTAGGAAACTTTTTGATGTCCTCCAGGAATAATAAATTTGTCAATTTTGGGTAATTCTTTAGAGATTATATCAATATTATTTTCTAAAGTAGAGACATCTTGCTTTAGAATACTTATTTTTCTTGTTTTTAGATATTTTTCCGCTGTTTTTTCATCTTGAAATGCAAGTATTGCTCCAATATTAAAAAGATTTTTTTGTATTTCTATCAAGGAATTTTTTAGGTGTTTATCGTGAGCAAAATCTCTTATTAGACCTATATAAGAATTTAGTTCATCAATTGAGCCATATGCATCAACTTGTATATTATGTTTATCAACTTCTTTTCCACCAATTAATTTTGTTGAACCTCTGTCTCCTGATTTTGTATAAATTTTCATAAATCTATCTAATTCTCTTTGAGAAATATTTAATTAGGTATAAATATCTTAATAATAATGCTAAAATTAGGGGAATTAAGCTAATATTAAATACTTGAATCCCAACGATCCAATGCAAACTCATCAGCAATAACATTAGAACATTGATTTTTAGATACGATATAATCCATCTATTTGGTTTTTTCTTAAGTAGTTGAAAAAGTAATATTAGATTAAATGGAAATGCCCATAGAAGATTGTAGTTCCAGGCTGATGCTACATGGTTACTAAAAAACCATAAGTATACTAATAGTAGTCCAACTAGGCCTGTAACTAAAAGGATAGTAATGTCTAGGACGGCAGTCCTAGTTATTCTTAAGTAGTCTAAAAAAGTAACTATAATAATTATTAACGATAGAATTAGGAATACATACAATGGTGACAATGAAGTTTCTTTATAGTCAGCATATTTTCCAAAGAGAATAGATGTTTCTACGAAATCTCCATTTTTAATATTAGAATTTCCTAGTTTATCAAAATACAGTTTCAAATTATATGGTAAAACTAGCAAGTCTCGATCAGTAATATTTGTATCAATCACTGATCCAAGACAAATGTCAATTCCTAATGCTCCCCATGAATTTGGAGCAACATGCTGATGTTCCAATTGTCTAAATGAACTTGAATTCATATTATCTAGATTAATGCCTGCATTTCTAATTTCTTCTTCTAGTAATTCGTTAAATATATCTCCGATTTTAGTTGAGCAATTATCTTTAAAATAATTATACTCATAATCTTTATTTTCTTCTTTAGAATTTGTAATTAGCTTATTTACAAGTACTCTTTTTTTGTATTCTGATAAATTTAATTTCTGTTCTATTATTTGTCTAGACTGATTTACATAACTTCTATAAAAGTTTTCAAAATTGTTTATTCCAAGACTATATATAGGTCTTCCCTTTAGAAAGTTCAAATAAAAATTAGGAGCATTAAAGTCATAGACACCATAATTAAAAATTATGTCATAATCATTTACTCTATCTATTACTCTAATTCCAGAGTGACCAAAAGCATCACTAAGGGAACTTCCTGGCCCGATGGTTAGTATGCTAATTTCATATTGGGGTATTTCTTCTATATTCTCTTGTGCATATATCTCTAGAATAAATACTGATAGTAAGATTAATAGAACTTTTTTTAGCATAGTATTATCTAAATAAATTGAGGTCAAATTTCAATGAAAAGATATTAGAATATAAAGCAATACTTTGATTGCCTATATCGGTAAATGCATAATCCATTTCAATGCTTTTGTATTTAAATCCAATTCCAAAATTTGGCTGAAAACTAAGTTCTTTTGAATTATCAAATTGCAATTCATTTTGGAAATTACCCATACCTAATCTTAAAAAAACTACGTCAACATAACCAAGCTCTATTCCTATTGCAGGGTTTATGCTAGCAAAATTAGTTGAAATTACATCATTATTTTCTTCAAATTTAAGCATTAGATCCAATGCAGCTAATAAAGTGTAACTATTTTTAATATCCAGTTGTTTTGAAACTCCTATTTGCAATTTTGGAATAGTTATTTCAGTTCCATTTGGAACCTCTTGGTTTTGACCTTCAATTGCATTTTGGATATCATCTAATCTATCTTGATTTATAGACCAGGAATTATAGGTAGTTGTAATATCCCTTGCCATCAACCCGAAATTCCAATTATTCTTTGTTTTAAACTGTATTCCAAAATCCATTCCAAAACCCCAAGAGCTAGAAAAGTCACCAATTATTCTTCTAATTATTTTTATATTAACTCCATAGTTTAAGTTCTTAAGCTTTAATCTTCTTGCATAGGAAAATAAGAAAGCATAATCTGCAGTTGAAAATAAGTTAATTCTATCAAAATTTATATTTCCTTGATCATCTATTAATTGAGTTGTGTCTAATATATCGTCAACTCCAAATCTAATCATAGAAAAACCTAACGCCGAATTATCATCAATCGGCGTTGCATATGCAACAAAATTATAAGTAGCTATGTTAGCAAAATAGTTTGAATGCATTAAGGAAATTTGCTTGTCTTCTAATTGTAGCAAACCAGCTGGGTTCCAATAAGTGGAATTAACATCAGATGTGCTAGATACAACAGCATTACTCATCCCAATTGATTGAGCATCTACACCAATATTCAGAAATTCATTAGAATATTTTGAATTATTCTGTGCATTTATTCCTAGAGTGGAAAATAATAATAAGAAAACTAACTTCTTCATTATTGATAATATCAATAAAAACTTCTAAATAACTTGCTTATTGTGTTACAATAATATAAAAACAACTAAAATTCATTAACTATTAAATATATTATTTATTAAGTTACTATATTAGTAATGAACTCTCAATTTTGTTTATGAGAATAATTCCTAGCATTTTAACCCTTTTCAATCTTTTTTTAGGATGTGTAATTACATTGCTACTAATTGAGGGAAATCTTCCAATTGAAGGTATTTCGTTTCTTATTTTAATCACTTTATTTTTTGATTTTTCAGATGGATTAATTGCTAGAAAATTTAATTTAGAAAGTAAGTTAGGTGCTCAATTAGATTCATTAGCAGATCTGATTTCTTTTGGTTTAGTCCCTGGAATAATAATGTACAAGTTATTTATGGAAGTTTCTTTAGATCCATTTCTTCCTTTACTTGGTTTTACTATAACATTAGCTTCTGCTTATAGGCTTGCAAATTACAATATATCTCATACAGGTTTAAAATATTTCAAAGGGCTGCCAACTCCAGCGAATACTTTGTTCATCCTATCTCTAATGTTGATTATTAGATTACCTAACATAGACTCATTTGTAAAAGAAATTATTTTGAACAATAATTTTTTAATTATTATTACAGCATTAAGTTGTTATTTGCTTAATTCAGGATTTAAGCTAATAAACTTAAAGTTTGTAGATTTTAAGTTTAAAGGGGTTAATAAATATAGATATTTGCTTATTGTTTTATCAGTAGTACTATTTGTTTTTCTCAAAGATGTTCAGGCAGTTCCTGTAATTTTAGCAATCTATTATATAGTGTCATACTTTGCTATAGGTAGAAAAAAATGAAATTTTATTAAGCCTTTTTCTTTAACTCAAAATTCTTACCTAAATATACTTTTCTAACCGTTTCATCATTAGCTAATTCTTCAGGTTTACCATCTTTCAGGATATTACCTTCAAACATTAAATATGTTCTGTCAGTGATTGCTAATGTTTCCCTTACATTATGATCTGTAATAAGTATACCAATATTTTTTTTTGTTAGTTCTGTAACAATCTTTTGAATATCTTCAACAGCTAACGGGTCTACACCTGCAAAAGGTTCATCAAGTAGTATAAACAGAGGGTCCGTTGCAAGAGCTCTTGCAATTTCCGTCCTTCTTCTTTCACCTCCTGAAAGAAGATCTCCTCTATTTTTTCTTATATTGGTTAACCCAAACTCATCTAATAAAGATTCCATTTTATTTATCTGTTCTTTCTTTGACAATTTTGTTAGTTGAAGTACACTTAAAATATTATTTTCGACAGTCATTTTTCTAAAAACAGAAGCTTCTTGCGCTAAATATCCAATACCTGATTGAGCTCTTTTATACATTGGAAATTTAGTAATATTTTCATCATTTAGATAGATTTTTCCTGAGTTAGGTTTAATTAATCCAACAATCATATAAAAAGAGGTTGTCTTTCCAGCACCATTAGGGCCAAGAAGCCCTACTATTTCACCTTGTTTTAATTGGAGTGATACATCTTTTACAACTTTTTTTCCTGAATAGGATTTCATTAAATTTTCAGCTCTTAAGATCATTTATTTTGTTTTTTTAAAACCAATTTGGAAATAAATATACTTATCTGATATAAAATCATAACAGGAATTGCAACAATAATTTGACTTGCGATATCAGGTGGGGTAATAATTGCAGCAAAAGTTAAAACAATCAAAAGCGCATATTTTCTATATTTTATTAATGATGTTGGAGTAACTACTCCAATTCTGGATAAGAAAAATATTATTATAGGAAGTTCAAACATAATTCCACACGCTAAACATGCAGATCTTACCAGAGCGATATATGAACTAATATCAATTTCATTCATTATTTGATTTGAAACTTGATAACCACCCAAAAAGTTAATAGAAAGAGGAGCTACAACATAGTATCCAAAAATTACTCCTAGAAAGAATAATAAAGAACAAATAAAAATAAATCCCTTAGATTTGCTTTTTTCATTTTCAAGCAAGCCAGGACTAATAAATTTCCATAATTCATACAAGACATAAGGGAATGATATAATAAAGCCTGCAATTATTGAAGTCCATATATGAGCAGAAAACTGTCCACCCATTGTTCTGTTTTGAATAATAAATGGGAATTCTGTTCCACAGAAATTAGTTTCTACACCAATAAAAGTAGCGGCTTCGCACAGAAATCTGTAGGTTGGAAATGACATGTTTTTTGGACCAAATATTATGGTGTCAAATATAAAATCCTTCATTACAAAGCAAACCATACCTGTAATGATAATTGCAAAAATTGATCTAAGTATATGCCATCTTAATTCTTCAAGATGCTCTAAAAATGACATGCTATCAACTTTATTGTCGTTCACTATATTATTCCTTCTTTAATTAGACTTTGAATGTGGAGAACTCCAACATACTTGTTTTTTTCAGCAACTATAAGTTGAGATATTTTATTGGTTTTCATTATTAATAGTGCTTCTGTTGCAAGTGCATTTTTGTTGATTATTTTTGGGTTTTTACTCATAATTTCATTAGCCTTAACCTTAGAAATATCTTGACTTTTTAATAATTGACGCCTAAGATCTCCATCAGTTATTACGCCAACAATTTTATTTTTTTCTAGCACAACTGCAATTCCTAACATTTTATTAGAAATCTCTATAATTACATCTTTCATTAAATCTGAAGCATCTACTTTAGGGAGGGATTTTGTGTCAATTAAGTCTTTGACCTTCAGGAAGAGTCTTTTTCCTAGGGTTCCTCCAGGATGATATTTTGCAAAATCATTTGGAGAAAATCCTCGTAATTTTACTAGGCATACAGCAATTGCATCACCTATAACAAGTTGAGCAGTAGTACTGGTTGTGGGAGCCAGATTGTTAGGGCACGCTTCATTATCAACATAACTGCTAATTACAATGTCTGATTTTTCAGACAAATAACTATTAGTTTCACCTGTAATAGCTATAAGTTTATTATTTGTTTTTTTAATAAAAGGAACTAGGGCTTTTATCTCCGGAGTATTTCCACTTTTAGAAATACAAATAATTACATCTTCACTTTGTATTAGCCCTAAATCACCATGTATTGCATCTGCAGCATGCATAAAAATTGAAGGTGTTCCTGTGGAGTTAAATGTTGCCACAATTTTCTGAGCAATAATTGCACTTTTACCTATACCGCTTACAATAACTCTGCCTTTAGTGTTATTTATTATGTTTACTGCCTTTTCAAAATCTTTAGTTAGTAGTTTAGATAGATTTTTGATACTATTAGCTTGATGCTCTATAGTTTCTATGGCATAACTTAAAATAGATTTTTTTTCTTTCAAAATTTGTTATTTATGTATTCAAAAAATTGTTTCAAAATTTTAAACACAACATATTATACAAAAAAACAAAATTTTTAATAAAGAATTTCTTAAAATTATCATAATATCATATCTTAATAGTAGTATAAAAACTTATATACTATGGTAATCAAATGAAAATTAATGATAGTCTTATCTATGATTCATTAAAAAAAATTTTTGGATTTGATGAGTTCAAAGGATTACAAAAAGAAGTAATTAGAAACATTTGTGATGGTAAAAATACATTTGTCATTATGCCGACAGGTGGAGGTAAGTCTTTATGCTATCAGTTGCCTGCTCTTATAAATGAGGGTACTACAGTTGTTGTTTCTCCACTTATAGCGCTTATGAAAAATCAAATTGATCATATAAGAGGTCTTTCCAATATAGAAGGAATAGCTCATGTTTTAAATTCTACTTTAAATAAGGATGAACAAGAAAAAGTGAAGGATGATGTAAATAAAGGGATTACTAAGCTCTTATATTTGGCTCCAGAATCTTTTTCAAAGAAATCTAACATTGAATTTCTTAAATCAAACAATATTCCTTTATTGGCTATAGATGAAGCTCACTGTATAAGTGAATGGGGTCATGATTTTAGACCAGAATATAGAAATTTAAGGTCATTAGCTGATAAAATTGGTAAGAATATTCCGATTGTTGCTCTTACTGCAACAGCAACTCCTAAGGTTCAATCAGATATATTAAAAAATTTAAACATTTCTGATGCAAAGATTTTTAAGGCATCATTCAATAGATCAAATCTATTTTATGAAGTGCGTTATAAGAATGATACAGTAAATTCAGATCTTATTAAATTTATTAAAAACAATAGTAATAAATCAGGTATTATATACTGTTTAAGTAGAAAAAAAGTTGAAGAAATAACTAATTTATTACAGCTAAATGATATAAAGGCATTGCCTTATCATGCAGGCTTAGATTCCAAGACAAGGTCTAATAATCAAGATTCTTTTTTAAAAGAAGATGTTGATGTGATTGTTGCTACAATTGCCTTTGGAATGGGTATTGATAAACCCAACATAAGATTTGTGATTCATTATGATATTCCAAAAAGTTTAGAAGGATATTATCAGGAAACTGGAAGAGCAGGAAGGGATGGAGGAGAAGGACATTGCTTAGCTTTTTATTCATATAAGGATGTTGAAAAGCTAGAAAAATTTATTACATCAAAACCTAATTCAGAGCAACAATTATCATCACTATTGTTAGAAGAAATGGTTTCTTATTGTGAGACATCTATCTCTAGAAGAAAATATTTACTCAATTATTTTGGAGAAGAATTTGACAATGAAAAAGATGAAGGAGGGATGTTAGATGACAACATGGTTAATCCAAAGAAAAAAATAGATGTTAAGAATCAAATTGTCTCATTGCTTAATCTTATTAATGAAACTAAACAAATTTATAAGTCCAAGGAATTGACAGACATTCTAATTGGTAATGAAACAGCTATAATTAAATCTCATAAATTAAATGAAAAGGAATATTTTGGAAATGGTAAAGATTTTGAAAAGCCTTTTTGGACAGGTTTGATTAGGTACCTTGTTGTGTCAGATTTATTAGAAAGAAATATTGAATCATATGGTTCTATCTTAATTAATGAGAAAGGGAAGGAATATCTATCTAATCCAAGAGAGTTTATGATTTCTAAGGATCATGAATATAAAAATGACAATAATATTATAACTCAAACAAAATCAGATTTTTCTACTGATCTACAATTAATGTCAATTCTAAAAAAATTAAGAAAACAAATTGCAAACAAATTAAATCTTCCACCTTATATAATATTTCAGGACCCATCACTTGAAGATATGACATTGAAATATCCAATAACTATTGATGAAATGGCTAATATTCATGGAGTAGGTGAAGGTAAGGCAAATAAATATGGCAAAGAATTTATTGATGTGATCTCAAAATACATTCAAGAAAACGACATAACTAGGTTTGATGATTTTATTGTAAAAACTTCTGGGTCAAACTCTGCACTTAAACTATATATAATTCAATGTATAGATAGGAAGATGGATTTTAATGATATTGTTTCTGCAAAAGGCCTTGAAATGGATGATTTTGTTAAAGAAATGGAATCAATTGTTTATTCTGGTACTAAGCTAGATATCTCTTATTGTATTGATGATATTTTAGATGAGGATCAGCAAAGTGAGTTATATGATTATTTTATAGATTCTGAGAGTGATAATATTGAAATAGCTATGGAGGAATTTGATGGAGAGTATGAAGATGTTGAGCTAAGAATCTATAGATTAAAATTCTTAAGTGAATTTGCAAATTAATTTAATATATCCATATTAATGATTAATTGTATATTCGTTCAAATTTTTTATTATGAAGGAAGGTATATACGCAAATCTTGAAACTACTAAAGGATTAATTGTTATTGCTTTAGAATATGAAAAAACTCCTGGTACAGTTGGGAGTTTTATTTCATTAGCTGAAGGAAAAATAAAAAACTCTTATAAGGATACTGGAAAGCCCTACTATGATGGATTAAGTTTTCATAGGGTTATTAATGATTTTATGATTCAAGGTGGCTGTCCTTTGGGAAATGGAACAGGAGATCCAGGATATAAATTCGATGATGAATTCCATAGTGATCTTAAACATAATGCTGCAGGAATTTTGTCCATGGCAAATTCTGGCCCAGGAACTAATGGGAGTCAATTTTTTATAACGCATATAGAAACGCCTTGGCTAGATAATAAACATACTGTTTTTGGCAAGGTAATAGATGGAATTTCAGTAGTAAATTTGATTGAACAAGGTGATGAAATTATAAAATTGACAATAAGTAGAGTAGGTGATAAAGCTGAAGGTTTTGATTCGTTAGATTCATTTAACCAGTTTAATAATCAAAAAGAGGAAAGAGAAAAAAAAATGGAATTAGATTTCAATAATAAAATTGATGAGATTTCAAAAGGGTTTAAAATAACTGATTCAGGATTACGCTATAATATGATTTCAAAAAATAATGGAAATAAACCAAAAGCTGGAGACACAGTTAAAGTTCATTACAAGGGTCAATTAATTGATGAAACAGTTTTTGACTCTTCTTATAAACGAAATGAGCCAATTGAGTTTAAAATTGGTATAGGACAAGTTATTAAAGGTTGGGATGAAGGAATAAGTTTATTGAGTGTTGGTGAAAAGGCAAGATTCTTAATTCCACCAAATTTAGCTTATGGTGAAATGGGTGCTGGAGGAATAATTCCACCTAATGCAACTCTAATTTTTGATGTAGAGCTAATTGATATTAGCTAACCTTCCACTTTATATTGCAACCAATACTTGGTTTTTGTAATTTCTCGTTTACCTTATTTGTAATTAAGCAATTTAATGCATGACTTAGGTCATTTCCATCACATGGAAGATTATTTCCAGGCCTAGAATCATCTAGTTGACCTCTGTATACTAACTCTAAATCAGAATTATAAACATAAAAATCAGGCGTACATGCTGCATCATATACTTTTGCCGTTTGTTGAGTTTCATCGTATAGGTAGGGAAAGCAAAAATTATATTCAATTGCATTTTCCTTCATAAGTTCAGGACTATCCTCAGGATAGTTTAAAACATCATTACTTGAAATAGCTATAAATTTAATCCCATTCTGTTGATATTTTTTTGCAATTTCAACAATGGTTGTATTTACATGTTTCACGTATGGGCAATGATTACATATAAACATTATAACTGTTCCTTTATCCCCTTTTAATTCATCAAGTGATTTAAATGAATCAATAGTTACATCTAGTAAATTAAATTTAAAAGCTTTTGTTCCTAATGAAACCATATTTGAAGGTGTTCTTGCCATTTTACAAATTTAAGAAATTGTTGTAATTTTAAAAAAATTATATTATGAAAGCACATAAAGCAAGTTTAACGAATTCTTTAGTATTAATTATTTTTGGAGTATGGGGTTATTTGGATTCTGAAGGCGCTGCCATAACTGCATTAATTCCCGTAGTTTTTGGAGTTTTAATACTTCTGATGAATAAAGGATTAAAAAATGAAAATAAAACCATTTCTCATATTGTTGTTTTATTGACTGTTCTAGTTCTTGGTGGATTAGTTATGCCGCTGATGAGAAGATTGGGTGAAAATGATATCATTGGAATTACTAGAGTGGCTTTAATGATGGGTACATCAATTTTTGCTATATATACATTTGTAAAGAGTTTTATTGCAAATAGATCTAAATAAAATCTACTGATTTGGATAACGTTACATTTGAAGATTTTTCAAAAATTGATTTTAGAGTAGGGACTATTATAGCTGTAGAGGCTTTTGATGAAGCAATTAAGCCTTCATATAAATTAAAAATTGACTTTGGGAATATAGGTATATTAAATTCATCAGCTCAAATTACTCACAGATATTCAGAGGAGGATTTACTTAATAAGCAAGTAATAGCAGTTATAAATTTCTCAAAAAAACAAATAGCAAATTTTATGAGTGAATGCCTTGTCTTAGGGGCTGTAAATGGTAAAGATGTAGTACTGATTTCTCCTGAAGATATAGTTATGAATGGGCTAAGGATTCATTAAATTAGAACTGATCGCTAAAATAAATAGCATTTACTAATAATTTATTAGTACCGTACCAGAAAGCTCTGAAGTTTGTATTATCTGTAATTGAAATAATTTTTCCTTTATTTAGTTTATTGATTTTTAAAGGAACAGTTGATTTTAAATTATTAAGATTTTCTTCAGATATGTAGCCGCTTAATAGAGGCTTTTCAGAATATCTTATAGGATTATTATAACTATCCTTGTCAGCTTCAATAAATAGTGTGCTATTTCTAAAAAGTGAAATAGAATTATTTTTAAAGCCAAAATTTATAGGATGAGTCCTATCAATATTTGCTTCAAAGATTGCACCTCCAATTGCTTGTGATCCAAAATAGTTTCTTTTTTCATCAAAGGAAATATTTTTTGCTGTACGCTCAGTTTCCTTAAAATTATATTCTACAAGATTATTTTTTTCCACCCATTTTAAGGAATTCTTATAAGCAATAAGTGTCCCTCCATTTTCTATCCAATTTTTTATTTTATCAGAGTTTTTACTATTTAACCCTCTACTACTTGGCATTATAATGGTTGAATAGTCACTTATATTTGCTGAAGATAAATTTCTTACATCAAGTTTTGTTAGTTTAATGTTATATCTAGTATCAAATAAATGCCATATTTCACCGCAGTCATATGCACTAAAGCCGTCTCCTACTAATAGGGCTATTTTTTTCTTAGATATTCTTCTAAAATGATTACTTCCTAAATCTATACCATCAGCTAGACCTGTATCAACTCCATGAATAGTTATAGAGTTCTTTTTAGCAAGTTTATTTAAGAAATTATAAGTGCTATCAATTTTTTTATTAAATACTGGCACTAGTATTGTACCGTAATCAAAAGTCTTATTATCTATATTAAACCTTTTTAATGCTACTTTAGCAACCATATCATTGTTTAAAATTTCATTTAAAACTTTAGGTGTATAATATTCATGCCATTCCATTAAGTATGCATAATTTGTTTTTTTAGTTACTCCTCCTATATTAGTTGAAAATTCTAGATTTTTATCACCTGCATTATTCATCTCAACATTCATGTCATAATCTAAATTAAAGGCAAGAGGTAGAGTCCAAGCAGAAACATCATAAAATAAGCTATCCCTGAATTTAGTTCTTGATTCAAACATTGCATTAATTAATTTTGATTTTTTTTGATTTTTTGGAATTATAAATGCATAATCTTTTTTATAATATTTCCCTTTATGGTTTATATCCTTTTTTAGGTTATAATAATCTATTTCGTGTCTTTTTAAAATTTCAGCTAAATGAATGGTTTTAGCTCTGTCTTTGCTGTCTCCAAAGATTATCCCTTTATTTTTTGATTTTGATGCCTCTTCTCTGGAATTTTTGTAAAAATTATATTGATATTCCAATAAATTTTCTCTTAGATTTAATCCTGCTTTTAATGTAGAAATAGCAGCAGTAAATTGATTTTTAATAGTAAAGGGAAAAGTAATTATCCCATTCGCACTTTCTTGAATATGACCTCTTGAGCTAGCCTGCTCGAATAGTATTCCAACACCTCCATTTATATCAGGAAATGTAGATCCTTTTCCGTAATAAAAATCATCAAAACTTTCTTCTGAATAATATAGTGATCCTATCTCGTTTAACTCTTCTACATGAAAATCAGCTATTTTTTTAGTCAATTCCTGATTTAAGATAGGTGTAAGAGGATGTGTTCTTGAAGGAATTCCAGGCTGGAAGAAGAAGGTTGCATTTGTTCCCATTTCATGATGATCAGTTAATATATTTGGAAGCCATTCATTATAAGTCTTAATTCTTGCTTTAGATTCAGGAAGTTGAACAGGAAGCCAGTCTCTATTCATGTCGAACCAATAATGATTAGTTCGACCTCCAGGCCATATTTCGTTATATTCTCTGTCATTAGGGTCTGGATTTAAGTTGTAGTTTTTGTTTGTATTTGCCCAATATGCAAAACGTTGTAGTCCGTCTGGATTAAATGATGGATCTAATAGAATTATAGTGTTTTCCAATAAGTCATCTATAAAATTACTTTTAGATGCAGCTAAATAATAGGCTAATAATAAACTAGCATTAGATCCGCTAGGCTCATTGCCATGAATAGAAAAGCCTTGATAAACCACTATTGGTAAATTATTAAAATTATTAATATCATTATTATTACTTAATGCCTTATGGTTCTCTTTTATTTTTTCAATATTACTATGATTATTTTTAGAGGTAATAGTTAGTAAAATTAAAGGTCTATCCTCATAGGTTAAGCCTCTATTTTGAATTGTAACTCTATCAGAAGATCTAGCAAGCTCTTTCATGTATTGAACAAGCTTGTCATGAGTGATATGCCATTCTCCAACTTGATGACCAATTATACTCTCAGGAGTTGGAATTGATTGATCAAAAGTATTTTCCTGATTAGAAAAATAATAATTTAGATCTACAGATTTATTTTGTGATTGTAAATTAAAAAAATAACAAATAAAAAACAGAAACAAATACCTCATAAACATATATTTTAGAGTAATTAATAAATAAAATAATTAAATTATTGAATTAGATATCTTCAAATTTTACATCAGTAAATTCATTTGAGTCTTTATTCTCCTTATTATCTGAATTTTCGTTCTCTGTATCACTGTTTTCTTCAGAGTCATTTTTAGTTTCTTCTTCATTTCCTGATTCTTGATCTTCTTCAACAGCTTCAGTCTCTTCTGATGTAGTTTCTTGCTTTTGTTCTCTTTGATAGTCTTTTTGGTGTCTTTCACTAATTACTTCTTCACCTTTTTCTTTAATTATGTAATCAGTCATCTCACTTAAGTTGCTAGAGAATTCGTTAAAATCTTCTTTATATAAATAAATTTTATGTTTTTTGTAATGATAAGACCCATCATCATTTGTGAATTTTTTACTTTCAGTCAGTGTTAGATAATAGTCTCCTGCTTTGGTAGATCTTACATCAAAAAAATATGTTCTTCTACCCGCTCTCATTGTTTTTGAAAAAATTTCTTCTCTCTCCATTTTGCCAGTTTTTATATTAGTATTAGTCTTTAGATGCCAAAAATCCTAAAAAAAAGTTAAGAACACAACTTATTCAATACTTTCTTTTTCAATTATCTGCTTGTTATACAGCTCTTTATAATATCCTTTTCTATTAATTAGTTGTTCATGATTTCCTTCTTGAATTATCTGTCCGTTTTTAAGAACAATTATATTATTTGCATCTTTTATTGAAGAAATTCTGTGGCTAATAATTATAGTTGTAATATTCTTAGTATATGCATTTAGAGATTCTAATATTGATTTTTCAGTTTCAGTATCCATAGCTGAAAGACAGTCATCTAGGATTAGAATTTTTGGTTGCTTGATTAATGCTCTAGCTATTGATATTCTCTGTTTTTGTCCACCACTAAGGTTTATTCCCCTTTCTCCTAGGATTGTTTTATATCCTTTCTCGAAACTTACTATTTCTTTATGGATCTTAGCGGTTTTACAAGCTGCAACTACATCGTTATCAGTTGCATTTTTCAAACCAAATTTAATGTTATTCATTATTGTGTCTGAGAATAAGAATGTATCTTGAGGAACATAGCCTACTTGACTTCTTAAAGACTTTATGTTTATATCTTTAATGGGAATTTTATCGATCAATATCTCTCCATTATCAATATCATATAATCTACAAAGAAGATTCATTAGGGTAGATTTTCCTGATCCAGTACTTCCTGTAATACCTAGTCTATCAAATGGTTTTATTTTAAAGCTTATTTCATTAGCTGCTATTAGCCCTGTTTCTATGTGCTTATAGTTTACATTATTAAAAATAATTTCACCTTTAATTTTTGATGTATCATTTGTTATATAATTTTTTATTTCAGATTTTTCTTTCAAAAATTCATTGATTCTTTTTTGAGATGCTTCAGCTTGTTGAATAATGGAGCTTATCCATCCTAATGATGCAACTGGCCAAGTCAACATATTTACGTATATAATAAATTCTGCTATTATCCCAATATTGCTGATTGTCCCATCTAGATACTGTTTACCCCCAATATATATAACAATTAAATTACTTAAACCTATTAACAATATCATTAATGGAAAAAAAAGTGCTTGAACCTTTGCTAATTTAATTTGATTTAATTTATTTTCTGAGGATAAATCGTTAAATGAACTTGAAGTTTTATCTTGAATTGCATATGATTTTACTATCTGAATACCGGTAAAAATTTCTTGAGAAAATGATGATAGTTTGGATAGAGATTCCTGAACAATTGTGCTCCTTTGATTTATTAATTTACTTAACTTATAAATAGTGATAGAAAGAATAGGAAGAGGACATATTGTATAGAAGGTTAACTCAGGAGATTGTCTATACATATAAAAAATAACAATTATTAATAGGGTTACAGTATTTATTGAATACATTACCGCAGGACCAATATACATTCTTACCCTAGAAACATCCTCACTAATTCTATTCATAAGATCTCCTGTTTTATTTTTTTTGTAAAAATTCATAGACAGATTTTGATATTGATTATATATTTCATTTTTTAAATCAAATTCAATAAATCTAGATACATTAATTATAGTTTGTCTTGTTAAAAATGTAAAAAATCCAGATAAAACAGCAGCTAAAAGAATTAGAAAAATGTTTTGAATAAGCTCATATTCTACTATTGATTGATCAATTATAATATTTTTTCTATACTCATCTATGACATTTATTGAATTTCTAATTAATCCAGGAGTAAATAATAATAGGATTCTAGCAATTATTACTATTATAACTCCTAGTATTAGATTTAATCTGTATTTATAAAAATATTTATTTAGATATTTTAATTCTTTCACTTATTCTAAATTCTTTCTAATAAAATTTTAATAGTACCTTGCGGTAAAATTAAATTAAAGTTTTATAATTTCATTTAATTAAAAGTTCTTTAAAATGCTAACTAGAAGACATATCCGCTTAAAAGTAATGCAAATTATCTACGCATTAAGAATTTCTGATTTCGAATATACAAAAGAGACAGAGAAAAAGCTTTTAGAAAGCATAGATTCTACATATGATTTATATCTTATTTTAATTTCATTGCTTATAGAAATAGTTAAAAAAGCACAAGAAAAATATTTAATTTCTCAAGAAAAGTTCATATCTAATCAAAATAACATTTATGACAATAAGAAATTTATAAAGAACCAGTTCTTAAATTTATTAAAATCAGATTATTTATTCAATGAAGAAATAAATAAAAGAAATTTAAATCCTTGGGATCTGGATTTTAAATATGTTGATCTAATTTATGAGAATTTAACAAAGAGTGAACTATTTTCTGACTATATAAGCAGTAACGAAATTTCTTACAAAAATGATAGAAACTTTGCAGCTAAATTTTATAAAAATATTATCATTACAAATGACAAGCTTTATAGTTATCTAGAGGACAGAAATATTAATTGGATAGATGATTTTCCTCTGATAAATACTATTATTTTAAAATTAATAAATAAGTCAAAAGAAGTAAATTCTAAAACATATTTTTTACCTAAATTATACAAAGACAATCAAGATAAAATTTTTGCAAAAGATTTACTCAAAAAGACTATAAAAAATTATAGTAATTACAATAATGAAATTTCAAAAAAGACAAAAAATTGGGATGCTGATAGAATAGCAAGACTAGATTATGTTATGTTAAACATGGCTCTTTGTGAGCTTATTGAATTTAAAACTATTCCTATAAAAGTAACATTAAATGAATATATAGAAATATCAAAAGAATATTCAACACCAAAAAGCAACGTGTTTATCAATGGTATACTTGATAGTATTGTAAAGGATTTTTCAAAAAAAGGCAAAATAATTAAAGAGGGAAGAGGTTTGTATGAATAACAATTTTTTTTACTTTTACATCAAAATTTAATCTTAAAAGAAATGAAAAATATATTATTCTTGTTATCGTTCTTTTTTCTGTTTGCTTGTGGAGATGATCCTTTTAGTAAGGTTAAGTCTGATAATGTGCAAAAGGCTTCAGTCAGAGATAATTCCCCATCAAAATTTCCGGTTATGTCTTTTAATAAAACAACTCATGACTTTGGTGTGATTCAAAATGGAACTCCTGTTGAAACTGTTTTTTCTTACACAAACACAGGAGAAGCTCCTTTAGTTATTACAGACATCAAAAGCACATGCGGTTGTACAGTTCCTAGAGATTGGAGTAGAGAACCACTTAATCCAGGAGAGTCTTCCCAGTTTAGTGTAAAATTTGATGGCAAAGGACGTAATAATACATCTAAAACAGTTACAATTACTGCAAATACACAAACAGGTAGAGAAACAGTTAAAATAACAGCTTTTGTCAATAATCCTGAGATGGATCAAAAGCTTAAGAATAACCCAAAGAAGCAACCACCTGGGCCAATAATTCAATAGTTTAGCTTAATGGATAGTTTAATTTTTCCCATATTAATTTTATTGGTCTTATACTTTTTTATGATAAGACCACAAATGAATCAAGCAAAAAAAGAAAAAAAATTCAGCACTAATCTTAATAGGGGTGATAGAATAGTCACCAAGAGTGGTATTTATGGAACTATAAATGATATTAATCATAAAGAAGGAACCTGCATAATTGCAACTATGGCTGGAAAAATTAAGTTTGATAAATCAGCAATTTCTATGGATTTAACTAATAAGCTAAAAAAAACTAAATAACCAATAACTTATTAGTTGCTTTTTAGTTAAGTCATTTTATTATATTTTTGTTTCATAGTTCATTGCTGTGAATGTATAAAAAAGTAATTCGTCCTATTTTATTTTTGTTTGATACTGAAAAAGTTCACAATTTTACTTTTCTTTTTTTTAAAATAATTTTAAACTTTCCTTTTATTGGTTATATAGTAAGGAAGATATATTCTATAGAAAATAAAAAATTAAATAAAAAAGTCTTTGGGTTAGAATTTAAAAATCCTGTTGGTCTAGCTGCTGGATTTGATAAAGACGCAAAACTCTACAACGAATTGACTTGTTTTGGTTTTGGATTTATAGAAGTTGGAACAGTTACACCAAAGGCTCAAAATGGCAATCCAAAAAAGCGATTATTTAGACTAGTTGATGATGAAGGTGTAATCAATAGAATGGGCTTTAATAATGATGGAATGTCTAAAATAACTGCTCGTTTAAAGAAAAACAAAAATGTATTAATTGGAGGAAATATCGGAAAAAATAAATTAACTCCAAATAACCAAGCCGTTAATGATTATTTGTTGTGCTTTAACTATTTACACGATTTTGTAGACTATTTTGTAGTAAATGTAAGCTCACCTAATACGCCAAACTTAAGAGAGCTACAAAATAAGGAGCCTCTAATAGAGATATTAAAATCTATAAAGGCTGAGAACTTAAAAAAATCAAAACCAAAACCAATACTTCTTAAAATATCTCCCGATCTATCAAAGAATAATATTTCTGATATAGTTGAAATAGTCCTCTCTTTAAAAATAGATGGAATTATAGCAACTAATACTACTATAAAAAGAAATAATCTAAAATCTAAAAATATGAATGAGGCTGGTGGATTGAGCGGAAAACCTATTTTAGAGAGGTCAAATGAAGTAATTAGATATATATCAGAAAAGAGTAAGGGCTCAATACCAATAATTGGAGTAGGAGGCATACACTCTGCTGAGGATGCTATAGAAAAAATTAATGCTGGTGCTGATCTAATTCAAATATACACTGGTTTTATTTATGAAGGACCTTCACTAATCAGATCTATAAATAAGGCATTAGTTGAAATGAACTAATTTTATTTTACAATAAATTTTATATTTTCTTCTTTATCCTCTGCAATGATATTTAGAAAATAGACTCCTGATTCTAATAATGCTACAGAAATAGATAAATCAGATTCTGAATAAACAATTTTATCTAGTATAATTCTTCCATTAATATCAATTATTGAATATTTTTCTGGAATATTGAATCCATTTACTTTAATAGTAAGTAAGTACTCAGAAGGATTAGGATAAACACTAAAATTATTAACATCTAAATCTGACAAACTAAGGTAATTTGTGCTTATTTGTGTATTTTCTTCAAAGCCAAAATCGGTGTTCGTATGAATGAGAACATCGTCATCCGTTCTTAATTCATACCATTCTTGACCAGCAGCACCTTGTAAGTTGTTGTTATTTGATAAACCATCACCCTGAGTATCGTAAATAGTAAACGTATAACATTCAGATTGAATAACATCTAGTTCATGTGTGTATTCACCAGAGGTACTATAAGGTCCTCCAGAATCTATTATTGTGCCTGAACTATCTGTAAAGTCCCATGTATTTTGATCAACACCATTAACTACTTTTATGGTTGCAAATACTTTGGTTGTTTCATATATACTTGAATCATAGCTAATATAATTTGGAAAAACTTTGGTTATTGAAGATGAACTTGAATTTGTAATAGTCAGAGCGACATCATAATCGCCAGGAGTATATGTGTGGGAAACATCTTGTGTAGTGTAGTCTATAACATCATCTCCATCTACATCCCATTGCCAAGATACTGCACCAAAACTTGTATCTGTGAAATCAACACTCATATTGTCATCACAGTCTTGGTCCTCTACTGAAGTAAAATCTATATTAAATGATGGGCATTCATAATATGATTTAAAAGTGTGAAAACCAGCATACATTCTTGCAAATTGACCATCAGATAGTGTGTTTGTACAGCTTTGTGGAGAATAAGACATTATATTTGAAGTGTCTGGATCAAAAGGTTGTCCTTGTGCATCAGTGTCACTTCCAGTATATACGCAGCTAACATTACTTACATTGCTACCATTTAATTGTGGATCAGCTGGAGTATCACATATTCTATCCCCTGCAGTAGAGCAATTAGAACCATTTACAAGTTCATCGGTTAACGTTCCATTTGTTGTACCATGTGTATGAATTAGGTTCCAGTGATGGCCAAATTCATGAAGTAATGTGTCTCCACTTGCATTGGTTGTGCATTGATTATCCATAACAATTACATCATACCATTGGGTGTTGCTTCCAGGAAGATAGGTGTATCCACAAATTCCATTGCCACCTGAGGTAATAGATTCTACAAAATATATATTTAAAATGTTTGGTTGATGATAGGAATAAAGTTGCCCCTGATCAGCAGTATCAAATTCATACAAACTATTATCCGCAATATAGTTGACGTCTTCACATACAGTCATTTCTAAAAAAGAATTAATCAAATATGAGTTAGCTTCCTGAATCTCAGCTATAATATTTGATTCAGTAATATTTGTTGCACCACTTGCTTGGGTAACTATATGAATCTTAACTGGCACATTCGTTATAGCTGTTGAAGTTCTGTTTTTCTTTAATTCATAATATTCTCTTTCATATTTTTCAATAAGGTCCATATTATCATCTAATAGGTTGAAATAATTTTCAGGAACTTCAGTTCCACAAAAATTATCAATATTTTGGGAAATAGAGTTTATAGAGAATAAAAGTGCTGATATAAATAGTAATTTTTTCATTTTATGTATGGATTGACAGTAAAAATAATTAATTTTTGAGAAAATAGAAACTTGGACACTGTATTATTTTCTTTCGCTATTGCTAGTTTCTTTCTAGCATTGGCTCCAGGACCAGACAATTTTTTTGTCTTAACATTTAGTGCTAAATATGGAAGAACTTTAGGATTTTTAACCGTTTTAGGCTTAGTAAGTGGATGTTTTATTCATACAACTCTTGTTGCCTTTGGAGTTTCAGCTCTAATTATTAATAATAGTTTTTTATTATCTATATTAAAATATATTGGTGCAATTTATCTTGTATTTGTTGCAATAAAAGTCTATAAATCGGATAATGAAATAAAAGATTTCAAAGATCCGAAATATCAAGCTAATAAGTTTAAGGTTTTTATAAATGGATTTTTAATGAATATTTTAAATCCAAAAGTTCTAATTTTCTTTTTAGCATTTTTTCCAACATTTATATTCAGTGATTCAATAAGTCCTGTAATTCAGTTTTACATATTAGGAGGGATTTTTATGTTAATTACTTTTGTTGTTTTTACTTCTATTGCATTTTTTTCTTCTTTGATATATAAAAATTTTAAAAAATTTAGATTCTATACTCAATTGTTAAAATGGATAAATATTATTGTATTAATTTCAATAGCAATTATTATACTACTTTCTGAAAATTAAGCTAATTTTAAAACTCCTTAGCTAATAGAAATGTCAAAAATAAAAATCATTGAATGTCCTAGAGATGCAATGCAGAGCATTAAGGAATTTATTCCAACTGATATTAAAGTTAAATATTTACAATCATTAGTAGACGTTGGATTTGATACTATAGATATAGGAAGTTTTGTGTCAAGAGCCGTTATACCACAATTATCTGATACAGCCGAGGTTGTTAATAAAATTAATTTATCTAATAATACTAATTTATTAGTCATTATTGCTAATGAAAGGGGTGCTTTGAAGGCATGTGAATTTTCAAAAATTTCTTATTTGGGCTATCCATTCTCAATATCTGAGAATTTTCAAATGAGAAATACTAATAAGACAATAAAAGAATCTGAAAACATACTTATGACCATACAAGAAATTTGTTTAAATAATAAAAAGGATTTAGTGGTTTATTTGTCTATGTGTTTTGGAAATCCTTATGGTGATCCTTGGAGTTTAGAAATAGTTGAGAACTGGGTTTCAAAATTAGTAGATCGGGGAGTTAGGATTATTTCATTAAGTGATACTGTAGGATCTGCTGATACAGAATCTATTGGTAAATTATTTGAGAATTTATCAAATAAATATAAAGACATAGAGTTTGGAATTCACTTACATACAAATCCAATATCATGGTATAAAAAAGTTAAAATTGCTTATGATGCTGGGTGTAGACGTTTTGACGGCGCTATAAAAGGTTTTGGTGGATGTCCTATGGCTACTGACAAATTAATAGGGAATATGCCAACTGAAAAATTAGTCTCCTTTATTGAAGATAATAATATTAGTTCTGATATAAATCCGTTGCGTTTTAAGACTGCATATAACAATTCATTAGAAATTTTTAACAGATATAAATAGTTTTTATTTAAAATTATTCTAAATAATTTTTTTTTATTCAAAATGGTGTATATATTTGCGCTATTAATAATCATTCTAAATAAAAATTATGAAAAATTTTATACTATTTATATTGTTGTTTTGTTTAAATGTGGCTTTTGTATTTTCACAAAATGCAGCGGATATACTTATGAGTAAGGGTCAAGGTCTAGTTTTAGGCGGATATGGAGAAGTTCATTTGAATGTTAATGAGGAGGCTAATAATAAAGTCGATGTTCATAGATTAGTAACTCTGTTAGGATATAACTTTAATGATAGGGCTCAATTTGTTTCTGAAATCGAGTTTGAGCACGTTAAGGAAGTTTATGTTGAACAAGCTTTTCTTAGTTATTCAATCACAGATAATCTTAATTTAAGAGCAGGATTAATGCTTGTTCCAATGGGAATTGTTAATGAGTATCATGAGCCTACTACATTTAACGGAGTTGAAAGACCAGGAATGGATAAATCAATTATTCCTTCAACTTGGAGAGAAGTAGGTTTTGGTTTTAATGGAAGAATGGACAATGCATCCTTAAAATATCAATTATACCTTTTTAATGGATTTAAGTCAGATGGTTTAGGTGGATCAAATGGTATAAGGAGTGGTAGACAAAAAGGAGCAGAGGCAATGTGGAATACTACTAACGTTTCTTTTGATCTTGACTGGTATGGTATTAATGGTCTTAAATTAGGTTTTTCTGGTTATTTTGGAGACTCTAATGTAGATGAAGGAGTTGATGTTCCAGGTGTTGGTATTTCAATGATTGGTCTTGATGCTAGATATACTAAAGATAGATTTGGTATGAGAGGGCAATATATAACAACTTCAATTGATGGTTCAGAAGAATATAATACAGCTTGGGAATCAGATCTTGGATCTGAGATGAATGGCTGGTATATGGAAGCTTCGTATAACTTAATGGCGTCAGATAAAACTGAAAGACTTGATTTATTCGCTAGATACTCGAACTATGATACTCATGCAGGAGTAGCTGGTTCTTTAACTCGTAATGATGCATATAATAGAAATGTGTTAACTACAGGTTTATCATGGCATGTAGCTAATGGAGCTGTATTTAAAATGGATTACCAAATTAAAGGTGATGAAGGATCTGATGAGAACTCATCAGTTCTTAACTTCGGAGTTGGCGTTTGGTTTTAATTTATTTTGTTTAGTTATAGTTTAGTTTTTACTAACCTAGATAATATAGATTAGTCAGGTAGAAGAGAAGGTTACTTTTTTTAACTTTCTCTTCTCATTTTAAAAAGTATTAAAATGAAAATTAAAAACATTATATTTTTATTAATTACTTCTATGTTATTTCTATCTATTAATCCCTTAGATAGAATTCAAAAAAAAATTGATAAGGAAATTAAGTCTACTTTTAAAATTGACAGCTATTCTTTAATGCTTATCTCTATTGAAGATTCAGTTTCTAAATCATTACCTGTGTTATTTAATGATAATTTTAAAAAAATATATAACAATAAAATTTTAGTTGGATACTCATATAATTCTAAGGCACCAAGCTTGTACAATCTATATGATTATTTAATTATATTAGATGAGAATCTAAAAATAAAAAAATCTAAGATTCTTGTATATAGAGAAGATTATGGTGGTGAGATTGCTAGTAAAAGATGGCTTAAACAGTTCATTGGGAAATCTTGGTTAGACTCATTTTTATATTCAAAGGAAATATCCGCTATTTCAGGAGCAACAATTTCTGTTAAATCAATGATAAAGGCTGTAGAGAACTTCATGATTTCAATTAAAATATTAGATGAAAAAAATATTATAAAATGAAACTAAATGGTCTAATATATAATCTTCCAAGTGAATTAAGAAACTTAATAATTTCATTTGTTATAGTATTATCTACTGGCTATTTTGTTGGAGTAATGTTTATTGATCACACCTCTTCATTAAATCCTCAAGGAATACAAGATAATTATTTAGGAAATGAAGTTACAGAGCGTATTGATGTAATAAAGTTTAAGAAAAGTAGTTATCAAATGTTTAATTTGATTCATACTCATGTGATTTCCATGTCAATTATCTTCTTTATAATGGGGCTTCTACTTTCGATAACTGATTTAAATAAATATTTGAAAGCATTTTTGATAATTGAACCTTTTTTCTCAATTGCAGCAACATTCCTGGGGATTTATTATTTGTGGACAGGAATCCTTTGGATGAAATATATAATCTTTATTTCATCTCTTATAATGACATTGGTATATTTTGCTAGTGCTTTTATTGTTTTATATCAATCTATTTTTGTGAAAAAATAAATACATATTCTTACATATATCATATCATTATAAAATTGTATATTTACACGCAATTAATTAATAATTGCAATGAAAGATCATCAGAAAAAAATAGTAGGAGAGGCTCTTACCTATGATGATGTATTGCTAGTCCCAGCATATTCAAATATTCTGCCAAAAGACGTTGATATAAAAACTAGGTTTTCTAGGAACATTTCACTAAATATCCCTATTGTTTCAGCAGCAATGGACACGGTTACTGAGAGTAAAATGGCAATTGCTATTGCTCAAGAAGGAGGCATAGGTGTTTTACATAAAAACATGTCCATTAAAGAACAAGCTAATAAAGTAAGAAAGGTAAAAAGAGCAGAAAGCGGAATGATAATTGATCCAATTACCCTGCCATTAGATTCTATTGTAAGTGATGCAAAATTGAGCATGAAAGAAAACAAAATAGGAGGCATTCCTATTGTAGATAAAAAAGGTATTCTTAAAGGCATTGTAACTAATAGGGATCTTAGATTTGAAAAGAATAATTCAAGAGTCATTACTGAAGTAATGACAAAAAAGAATTTAATTACAGTTAGTAAAGGGACTTCTCTTAGTGAGGCTGAAGGTATTTTACAAAAAAATAAAATTGAAAAACTTCCTGTTTTAGATAAAAAAAACAAACTAGTTGGTCTTATTACTTTTAGAGATATAATTAAACTAAGATTAAAACCAATTGCTAATAAAGATGTATATGGTAGATTAAGGGTAGCAGCTGCAATTGGAGTAACTAAAAATTCTATTGATAGAGCAGAAGCATTAGTTAACTCTGGAGTTGATGCAATTGTAGTTGATACGGCTCATGGTCATTCTGAAAGAGTTATTAATCTAGTGATGGAATTAAAGAAAAAATTTAAAGAAATTGATATTATAGTTGGAAATATTGCAACAGCAGAAGCAGCTAAATTTCTTGTTAAGGCTGGCGCTGATGGGATTAAAGTAGGAATTGGTCCAGGATCAATATGTACAACTAGAGTAGTTGCAGGAGTAGGGTATCCTCAATTTTCAGCTATTTTAGAGGTCTCTAATGCTATAAAATCATCTAACGTTCCTGTGATAGCGGATGGTGGAGTTAAATATACTGGAGATATTTCCAAAGCAATAGGAGCAGGAGCTGATTCTGTAATGTTAGGTTCACTACTAGCCGGAACAAAAGAATCCCCTGGAGAAACCATAATTTATGAAGGTAGAAAATTCAAGTCATATAGAGGAATGGGTTCTTTAGAAGCTATGAAAAAGGGAAGTGGTGATAGATATTTTCAAGAATTTGAAACTGAAATAGCAAAACTTGTTCCAGAAGGAATAGTTGGTCGTGTCCCTTATAAAGGAGATCTTTCTGAGAGCGTACATCAATTTATAGGAGGCTTAAGAGCTGGAATGGGTTACTGTGGGGCAAAGAACATTAAAACACTACAAGAAAACTCAAAGTTTGTAAGGATTACTTCAGCTGGAATTGTAGAAAGCCATCCTCATGGGGTAAATATTACTAAAGAAGCTCCTAATTACTCAAGATAATTTAATTAATATTTTTATTTTTGATCTTCTAAAAATAATATTAATGTTTCGAGCATATATACATATTGTATTTTTTTCTTTTTCGTCCTTGTCTTTTTCGCAATTTAATGAAACAGATATATTGTTTAGTGTAAATGATGAACCTGTACTTGCTGGAGAATTTATAAGGGTATATAATAAAAATATAGATCTAGTTGAGGATGAATCTCAAAAAGACGTTGATAATTATCTTCAGCTTTATATTAATTACAAATTGAAATTATCTGAGGCATATTTTAGAGAATTGCATAAGAATGATAACTATATAAAAGAATTAAAAAAATATACAAGCCAGTTAGAGTCAGCTTTTTTGACAGATAAGGTGACTCAAGAAAAGTTATTATTAGAAGCTTATGAACGTACTAAATATGAAGTCAATATCTCACATGTTTTAATTAGAATGGAAGAAGATGATAATGACACTATTGATGTATATAATAATATATTAAGCCTTAGAAAACTATTATTAAGGGATAATATAGATTCACTCATAAAAAATCATCATAATGGTAAAGACTTAATAGTTGAAGATCTTGGGTATTTTTCTGCATTTAAAATGATATATAAATTTGAGAATGTTGCATATAATACTAAAATCGGTGAGGTTTCAATGCCTTTTAGAACTCGGTTTGGCTATCATATTCTTAAAGTCAATGATAAAAGAAATTCTCTTGGAGAAATAAATGTTGGTCATATAATGGCATATAAAAACAAACCTGGCTCTAAAGAAAAAATATATGGGTTATATGATTCAATTGAAAAAGGTTCAAATTTTGAGTCATTAGCTATAAAATATTCTGAAGACAGGAACACGTCTTTTAAAGGAGGTAGATTAGA
>CAZBCJ010000003.1:28822-33741 GCA_964490545.1 uncultured Flavobacteriaceae bacterium
CCAGATACTATTGAGGAAAATAAGATTTTAATTAAAATTCATAATAAAAACTATACTTTTTTAGACTTTGCTACTTATATTAAAGAAAATAAAAAGTTTGTTAAATTAAAAAATAAAGAGAATATTATGGATATAATGTATAAGGATTTCATAAATAAAAATGCATTAGAAACATATAAAGACAATCTGGAGCATGAGAATTTAGAGTATAAATATATTTTAAAAGAATATAAGGAAGGATTATTGTTGTTTGACTTAATGCAAGAAAAGATATGGAATGTTGCTAGCAGTGATTCAATTAATATTAAAGAGTTCTATCAGTCTAACAAATCAAAATATTCCTCATTTGATGATAGTAGGGGTGAGATAATTAGTGATTATCAAGACTTTTTAGAAAATAACTGGATAAATGAATTAAAAGAAAATAATACTGTTATTATAAATAAAAAAACACTAAAACGAATTAAAAAATCATTAAGAAAGTAATGAACAGAAGTCTAACCATCTTATTTTTTATTATCATTTCATGTGAAAATTATTTTATTCCAAAAAATTCAAATCCTATTGCAAGAGTAAATCAGGAATATCTATTCGAAGAAGATATTCAAGGATTAATAACTGATAAGCATGAATCATCGGATTCAATTTTAATAGTCAATGAACTTATAAATAATTGGGCAATAAATAAGATTTTAAGATCTGGAGCTAGACTTAATTTATCTGAAAAAAACTTAGCTGAAATTACTTCTATGGTATATGATTATGAAACAGAATTACTTTCTAATAGTTATTTAGAAGCACTAGTTAATTCCACAATTAAATTAGAAACGGATTCTATTGAATTAGACAGTCTTTACAAGAAGAATTACGAAGTATTTAAATTAAATGAGGATCTAATTCAATATGTATTCATTTACATATCCAATACTAATCCTGATGCAAGTCAAATTAGAGGTAAATTAAGAAGATACAAGGAACAAGACAGAGTCTTACTAGATTCAATTTCACATCAATTTATATCTTCTTCATTTGATGATTCTACCTGGCACAGAAAAAATGAGCTCTTTAAAACCATTCCCATATTAAATAATTATAGATATAATTCGTTAAAAAAATACAAATTTTTTCAATTCAAAGATTCTTTAGGATTATATTTGATTAAAATTACAGATTTACTAACAAAAGGTCAATATGCTCCGATAGAATATGTTTCCCCTACTCTAGAGTATATGATTGTCAATAAAAGAAAGATTGAATTAGTAAATAAGATAAAAAGAGAAATCCTTGATAATGCAATTGAAACCAATAAATTAGAAATATATAATGATGAATAGATATATTATTTTTTGCCTATTATTTTTCATTTCTGAGGTTTTATTTCCTCAAGAAAATAATGAAAGAGTAAAAGTTGATGGAGTAGCAGCTGTAATAGGTGATTTTGTAGTACTAGATTCTGACATTGACAAACAATTTGCACAATTAAGAGTCTCGGGTGTATCAACTAAGGACATAACTAGATGTCAAATATTTGGCAAATTGTTAGAGGATAAACTATATCAGCATCAAGCTATTCAGGATAGTATTGTCGTTAATAATTCTGAGATTCAATCATATGTAGACCAACAGATTAATATGTTTGCTCAGCAGATAGGATCAATGGATAAATTGATTGAATACTATAATAAAAGCTCAGAACAAGAATTAAGATCCGAAATGTTTGAACTTAATAAAAACTCTGAATTAGCAAAAAAGATGCAAGAATCAATAATTGAAGATATAGAAGTTACGCCTGAAGAAGTAAGACAATTTTTCAATTTGATTCCTAAAAAAGACAGACCAATTTTTGGGACAGAATTAAGAGTTTCACAGATTGTAATAATTCCAAAAACTACTGATGAAGAAAAACAAAAAGTAGTAGATAGATTAAGACAATTTAAAGCTGATGTTGTGGAAAATGGTGCAAGTTTTGTTACAAAAGCTGTCCTTTATAGTGACGACATACCTTCAAGAAGAAATGGAGGTAAATACACGATAAATAGAAAGAGATCTCCTATGGTTAAAGAATTTAATGAAGTTGCTTTTGCTCTCGGAGAGGGTGAAATATCCGAACCATTTGAATCTGAATTTGGCTATCATATTATCTTTTTAGAAAAGATACGTGGACAGGAATATGATGTAAGACATATTCTATTAAGACCAAAGATAAATTCTATAGACATAAATGAGGCAAAAGATAAAATTGAAAATATAAGAGAGAGGATTGTCTCTGGTGATTTAACTTTTTCTGAAGCTGCTAGAGAGGCTAGTGATGAGAAAGAAACAAAATTTGACGGAGGTCTTTTGATAAACCCCGAGACTCAGGATTATAGCTTTGAATTAACTAAAATGGATCCTGAATTATATTCTCAAATTTCTAATCTCAGAGAAGGAGAAGTTAGTATTGTATATCAAGATGAGGATAGAGTTAATCCAATAAAATTTAAAATTCTTAAGGTATCTAACAGATATGATGAACATGTCGCAGATTTTTCTAAAGATTACTTAAAAATTCAAAAACTTGCTCTACAAAATAAACAGTTAAAAGAAATTGAGAAATGGCAGGACTCTAAAATTACTGAGACTTTTATAAAGATATCTATGGAACATAGAGATTGTAATTTCTATAGTAATTGGTTAAAAAAATAATTTTTTATGATTTATGATTTTGATATGATTGAAAAGGTTTATCAAAACATTGTCAAGAATGTTGATAGTGTAAGAAAATCAATTAAATCACCTTTAACACTTTCTGAAAAAATATTATACTCGCATCTTTGGGATAATTTTGAAAACCCCTTTACTAGAGGCAAGGATTATGTAAATTTTAAACCTGATCGAATAGCATGTCAGGATGCTACAGCACAAATGGCTTTATTGCAGTTTATGCAAGCAGGTAAATCTAGTGTTTCTGTCCCAACAACTGTTCATTGCGATCATCTTATACAAGCTAAACTTGGATCTGATAAAGATTTAAAGAGAGCAAATTCTATTAGTAATGAGGTTTTTGAATTTTTAAGAACAGTATCAAATAAATATGGTATAGGTTTTTGGAAACCAGGTGCTGGAATTATTCATCAAGTTGTATTAGAAAACTATGCATTTCCAGGAGGCATGATGATAGGAACAGATTCACATACTGTAAATGCAGGAGGATTAGGTATGATTGCAATAGGAGTAGGAGGTGCTGATGCTGTTGATGTGATGGCAGGTATGCCTTGGGAGCTAAAATTTCCGAAATTAATTGGAGTTAAATTAACAGGAAAGCTTTCAGGATGGACCGCTCCAAAAGATGTTATATTAAAGGTTGCAGGAATACTAACAGTCAAGGGAGGAACAGGATGTGTTATTGAGTATTTTGGGCCTGGTGCAAAATCAATGTCATGTACTGGAAAAGGTACAATTTGTAATATGGGTGCTGAAATTGGCGCAACTACATCTACTTTTGGTTATGATGAATCAATGGAAAGGTATTTAAAGGCAACAGGAAGAAAAAAAATTGCTGCTGCTGCAAATAAAATAAAAGAATATCTTACTGGAGATGAAGAAGTATATAAAAATCCCAATAAATATTTTGATCAATTAATTGAAATTGATTTAAGTGAATTAAGACCGCATTTAAATGGTCCATTTACACCTGATTTGGCAACTCCAGTTTCGGAAATGGCGAAAAAAGCTAAAGAGAATGATTGGCCTTTGGATGTAGATTGGGGATTAATAGGATCATGTACAAATTCATCTTATGAAGATTTAACAAGAGCAGCTTCAATAGCTAAACAAGCACTAGAAAAAAAATTAGTTACAAAATCAGATTTTGGAATTAATCCAGGATCTGAACAGGTCAGATATACTGCAGAAAGAGATGGAATATTAAAAATATTTGAAGATTTAGATGCTACAATATTCAGTAATGCTTGCGGACCTTGTATTGGTCAATGGGATAGAAGTGATAGAAAAGGAGAAGAAAGGAATACTATTGTCCATTCATTTAATAGAAATTTTTCTAAACGAGCTGATGGCAATCCTAACACACATGCTTTTGTAGGCTCACCTGAAATGGTAGCTGCGATTGCGATTTCTGGTAAACTTGATTTTGATCCATTAAATGATAGTTTGGTCAATGAAAATGGAGATGAGGTAAAGTTAGATCCACCTACTGGTATAGAGCTGCCTAGTAAAGGTTTTGATTGCAAAGATTCTGGCTATATAGACCCTATAGATGATGGAAGTGAAATAGATGTTAAGATTAATCCTAAATCAGAAAGGTTACAGTTGCTAGAACCTTTTAAACCTATAGGAAATAATATAAAAGATGCGCGTCTTTTAATTAAAGCTTTTGGTAAATGTACAACAGATCATATTTCTATGGCAGGTCCTTGGTTAAGATATAGAGGTCATTTAGATAATATTTCTAATAATTGCTTAATTGGTGCAGTTAATGCATTTAATAAAAAAACAAACTTTGTAAAAAATCAATATACTGGTGAATATGCTGGCGTCCCAGATGTTCAGAGATTTTATAAATCTAAAGGAATTCATACAGTAGTTGTCGGTGATCACAACTATGGTGAAGGCTCCTCCAGGGAACATGCAGCGATGGAACCACGCCATCTTGGAGTGTGTGCAGTAATTGTTAAGTCATTTGCTAGAATACATGAAACTAATTTAAAAAAACAAGGAATGTTAGCTCTTACATTTTCTAATGAATCTGACTATGATTTAGTCCAAGAAAATGATTTAATATCATTTATTGATTTAAAAGATTTTTCTCCTTCAAGACATCTTAAGATTAGATTAAAGCACGATAACGGATCCTATGATGTTATTAAATTAAATCATTCTTATAACAAATCTCAAATCAAATGGTTTTATGAAGGATCTGC
>CAZBCJ010000004.1:0-31658 GCA_964490545.1 uncultured Flavobacteriaceae bacterium
TTACCATTTCATAGATTAAAAACATTGCATGACCGCCATCTAAAAGTGGAATTGGTAATACATTTAAAATTCCAAGCATAATGGAAAGAAAAGCTGTTGTGCTCCAAAAACTTTGCCAATCCCAGGTTCCAGGGAATATGTTCCCAATTGCAATAAACCCTCCTAGACCTTTGTAGGCGCCAGTACTTGGGTTAAAAATTGCTATTAATTGATCAAAATATGAGAACATAAAAGCATTAAAATTTTTGGTTCCTTCTACCAAGCTCTGAGAAAATGAATAAGAATTTGTTGATAATTCTATGTGCCCAAGATCAATTAAATCATTCATAGCAACTGCAGATACAACTCCTAATTTTCCATCAGCATCAACATTTAGCACTTTATTATAAGTAATATTATTTCTTAAAATTTCAGTATCAATTGTTTGGCTCTTATTTTCCTCTAATATTGAAATTGACTGATCAATATATTTAATTTCCTCGCCATTAATTGAGGTAATCATGTCCCCTTGCTGCAAGTCATAATTCTTGTTTAATGAGGTTTCTGAGACAGACTGAATTATAAATGGTCTTCTTAATTCAAAGGTGGATATCTCCTGGGAAGATGATAATCTGCCAAGAAAATCAACTGGCAAATTAATATTAATAACCTCTCCCTCTCTATCAATCTCATAAGTTTTTGCTCCAATAATAGATTTTCTTAAATCAATATAACTCTCAAGCTCCTTTCCATCAACAGAAATAATTTTATCCCCTGTCTTAAATCCAATATCTGTTAAAATAGGGTTTGTTATTAAAAATCCATCATCAATAGAATTTAATGGAATCTCTGTAGATCCATAATTGAAAGCAAGCCCAATAAATATTATAAGGGCTAAAATGAAATTAACTATTACTCCTCCAAGCATTATTATTAAACGTTGCCATCCTGGTTTAGATCTAAATTCCCAAGGTTCTGGATCTTTAGCCATCTGCTCTACATCCATACTCTCGTCTATCATCCCCGCAATTTTAATATATCCTCCAAGTGGAAGCCAGCCAATGCCATAAACCGTCTCCCCAATTTTTTTCTTAAAAAGTGAAAATTTAATATCAAAAAACAAATAAAATTTTTCAACTCTTGTTTTAAATAGCTTCGCAGGGATGTAATGTCCAAATTCATGCAATACAATTATTAATGATAAGCTTAAAACAAATTGTAGTAGCTTGATAAGAATTTCCATATTAATAAATAAAATTAATTGAGCACAAATGTAAATTAATAATAGTTAATTAAAAAAAATACGGTATGCTATTATTTGATCAAAAGAGGCTTAAATATAAGTCCCTTATCTGAATAAAATTTGATAAAATATTGTCCAGAGCTTAAGCCTCTCACATCTATGTATTTTTTGTATTTCATAGTAGTTATGTTTTGGCCTACAGTATTATAAATAGCTAAAGAATCTATAGTTAGATCCCTTGGTTTAATAATTTTAAACTTGTTATTGGTTGGTGTCGGAAAAATTGAAACTTCACTTTGAATGCTATTAGAAGTTAAAGACAGGACTACCTCGTTGTTTTTTGAAATTATATCATAATATGGGTCAAATTCTACATCAGATATATCAAATAAAACTGTCTGAAAAAACTCTTGTCCATTGTAGTTGTTATCTAAAGTAGCTATAAGGGTTTCACCATTAGTTCCATTTAATTTCAAAGTTACTTTAGACTCAAAAAAGTCAACACTCGAATGACTTTGTGTTTGATTGATTACAAATCTAGCTAAATTCTGACTTGGCTGACTCCATTCAATCGTGTAAGTTGGATATCCCTCCCCATAGAGCCAGTCATTAAAAAATTCTGTTAAATCTGTCTGTGTTGACTCTTCAACAGATGCTATAAACTCGTCCGATGTAGCATAACCATAAGAAAAATCTGGGTCTACTAAATAATTTTGAAGACTCTCAAAAAACAATGTATCATCTAGCTCTTTTCGAAGCATATGTAATACTAGTGCTCCCTTGCTATAGGAAAGTCTGCCGCTAAAAATTCTAGAACTACTTGGGTTATCTTCATTAATATATACTGATCCATCAGGCTGTCCTGTAATTGAATTAATTCTATTCTGTTTCCAATCGTTAAAATCTTGACCGCCATCAAAATTTTCTATGACTAATCCTGATAAATATGTTGCAAACCCCTCATTTAGCCAAATATCATTCCAACTTCCACAAGTAACCTTATTGCCAAACCATTGGTGAGCTAATTCATGCGCTATAAGGCCTCTGCTAAATCCACCCATAAAAGAAACTGTTGTATGCTCCATTCCTCCGCCCCAACCAAATTGTGCATGCCCATACTTTTCATCTGAGAATGGATATTCCTCAAAAATATTAGTAAAAAAATTCATAATATCTACTGTTACAGGAGTACTTTGATTTGCATAATCATAACTCTCAGGGTATACATAATTAACAATTTCAAATGGAGAGCCGTTATTATCTACCTCATGATTATAAGTTAAATAATTAGTTACGGCAATCGCTATAAGATATGCTGGGATAGGATATTGATGCCTAAAATGAGTTGTTTTATTTTGGCCAATAGTAATTTGACTAATTTCTAGACCATTTGAAACAGCAATATTTTCTTGATTATTAGAGTTAAATTTTGGAGTTGTAATAAAAACATCTATTTCGTCTATCTTGTCATTAAGATCTTGCTTACAGGGCCACCATGCCTTAGCGCCATATGGCTCTGACAATGTCCATATAATAGGTGCTCCATCGTGATAGTCTTGTTCATAAGAGCCAAATCCAGAGCTTATTGGGTTTCCAGAATAAACAACCTTTAAAGAATCTTTAACTCCAGCTGCTTGAGTTTGTAATAAATCAATAATTAATTCATCATCAGAATTTTGTGTAAAATCTAATGCAGCCCCCGAATACAAATGGTATACCCCAGAAACTTCCATATTGTCTGTTAGGTCAAAAACAATTTGTGCTATATCCTCATTTGGGACATAATGAGAGGTAATTTCTCCTTCTATAAAAGAGCTTGATGGATCTAACTCAAATTCTAATTTATGGTATTTTAAATCATAGTTAGCTGTGCTCATGCTAGCCTTAAAATCAATTTTTTTTTCTGCAATACTTGATTCAAAAGCAACTATATCATTTAGTTCCTGATTGTGATTTTGACCAATAAATAAAATTGGAAATAAAAAAAAGAATAAAGCAATTGGCCTCATGTTATTTAAAAAAATTTGAAAGTAAAATTAGTAATTAAATAACGAATCTATCGTATTTTTGATATTAAACAATATTGAATCTGATGAAACTTTTTAGAAAAAGAGATTTAATAACAACAGCAATGTTTTTGATTTTTGGAATCATTGCTGTTAGTATTTTTTATTCTATACTAAAACCTAAACCAACCCTTCCTATATACCAGCCTGCACAGGTAAATTCAAAGCTTGTAGACACATCAGTTGCTCATAGAATTAAATATCATACTATTTCTAACTTTAATCTAATTAATCAAAATGGAGATACAATTACACAAGCATTTTATGATGATAAAATTTACGTTGCTGACTTTTTCTTTACAACCTGTCAATCAATTTGTCCAGTTATGACAAAGAATATGAAAAAAGTACAAGACAAATTAATAAATGATAAAGAAATTCTGCTATTATCACATAGTGTTACTCCAGAAATAGATTCTGTTGAGCAATTAAAAAGATATGCTATTTCAAATCAAATTAATGACGATAAATGGAATTTAGTTACAGGGGATAGAAAACAAATTTATAATCTTGCCAGAAAATCTTATCTCGCAGTTGAAGATAATCCAACAGGAGAGTATGATATGATTCACACAGAAAACTTTATGCTAATTGACAAAAAAAACCAGATTAGAGGATTCTATGATGGGACGCTAGAATCAGAAATATCAAGGCTCCTAGATGATATTGAAATATTAAAAAAATTAGATTAATAAGCTGTATTTTTCTTACTTTTAGCAACTTAAAATGATTCTAAATAAGATAATATGTATTCTATTGCCGACTTAAAAAAAGGAGAAAAAGGAATCATTAAAGATGTCTCAGCTAATAATATCCCAATAAAGTTATTAGAAATGGGCTGTCTTCCTGGGAACGAGGTAGAAATTATTCAATTGGCTCCACTTTTAAGCCCAATTTACATTAACATTAATGGGAGTCATTTAGCAATAAGAAAAGAAACTGCAAGGCTAGTAATAATAGATAAGCTTATAGATAATGAGTAAGCAAATCAAGGTAGCGCTCATTGGTAATCCTAATACTGGGAAGACTTCAATATTTAATTCCTTAACTGGATTAAATCAAAAAATAGCAAATTATCCAGGAGTTACTGTTGAAAAAAAGGAAGGTATATGTAAACTTAATAGAGGTGTTAAAGCACACATATATGATCTGCCAGGAACATATAGTTTAAATGCCTCATCAATTGATGAAAATATTGTAGTAGAGATGCTTTTAAACAAGAATCATAAAGACTATCCTGACCTTGCGATTATAGTAAGTGATGTAGAAAATCTAAAAAGAAATTTAGTCCTATTTACTCAAGTAAAAGATCTAAAAATACCTATAATTCTAGCAATAAATATGTCTGATAGAATGAAATATAAGGGGATTGAATTAGATCTACCATATCTTGAAAACCAACTGTATACAAAAATTATTTTAACAACTAATCGAACAAATTCCTGGATAGATGAATTAAAGAATATAATTAGTAATTATAATACGCTGCCCTCAAATAAATTTATGGATCCTAAATTAATTGATCCAGAATATTTTAAAAATCTTCAACGAACCTTTCCAAAACAGGATCTGTATAAATTATGGGTAGTTATATGTCAAGATGCAAACTTTTCTAGTGTGGATAAGAATTTTTTAAGTACTGCAAATTTCGAAATAAAATCAATATCTGAACTTAAAAGGCTGCAACAAAAAGAAACTATTAAACGATACCAGCTTATAAATAATATTTTAAAATTAGGTCAAAAAGTTGATCAATCAAAAGCGGTAGGATTAAGCGCTACTATGGATAGAATCTTAACTCATAAAGTTTTTGGATATCTGTTTTTTTTCTTAATTCTATTGGGAATATTTCAAGTGATATATGCATGGGCTATAATTCCTATGGATTATATTGACTCCACATTTGCCTCAATAACTCAATGGGTTAAAATGAATTTTCCTAGTGGAGCAATGACAAATTTACTAGCCGATGGTATAATAACAGGAATTGGAGGTATTGTAATTTTTGTTCCTCAAATTGCATTCCTGTTTATGTTTATTTCAGTTCTAGAAGAAAGTGGATACATGAGTAGAGTAGTATTCCTTATGGACAAAATCATGCAAAAATTTGGGTTAAGTGGGAAAAGCGTAGTCCCATTAATTTCTGGAGTAGCATGTGCAATTCCTGCAATTATGGCAACTAGAAATATTGAAAGCTGGAAAGAAAGGTTAATTACAATTTTAGTGACCCCATTTATGACATGCTCAGCTAGACTCCCTGTTTATTTAATTATAGTTGCATTAGTAATTCCAAATGAAACAATATTTGGGTTTAACTATCAAGCCATTGCCTTAATGTCATTATATATACTTGGGTTTTTAGCTGCTATTTCTTCAGCGTATATTTTAAATATGATTTTAAAAATTAAGAAAAAATCTGTTCTGGTAATGGAAATGCCTAATTATAAAATACCCTTGATAAGAGACGTGCTTTACACTATTGTAGAAAAAACTAAATCATTTATAGTGGAGGCAGGAAAAATTATACTTGCAATATCAATTATTCTTTGGTTTCTGGCTACTAATGGTGTTGGAGATAAATTTGAAAATCCCGAAAAATATATTTCTGCAAACATTGAGCTAATTTCTCAAGATAAAATTCAAGCAGAAATGGCAGCAATTAAATTAGAAAACTCATTTATTGGTAATATTGGTAAAACTATTGAGCCTGTATTTAAGCCTTTGGGTTATGACTGGAAAATTGGAATAGGGTTGATTACATCATTTGCCGCCAGAGAAGTTTTTGTTGGCACCTTAGCCGTAATTTATAATATTGAAAATTATGATGATTCTAAAGGGAAAAAAAGAGAATTAAAAAATATTATGCAGCAAGAAACAGATGAGAATGGTAATAAGATTTTTACATTAGCTTCAGGAATATCATTATTACTTTTCTATGCATTTGCCATGCAATGCATGAGTACATTGGCAATTGTAAAAAAGGAAACAAATTCCTGGAAATGGCCAGCATTACAGTTCATTATAATGACATTAATTGCCTATATTGTATCATTAATCGCTTTTCAATTAATTAACTAAATGGAATTAAATATTCAAAATATTTTTGTAATTCTATCATTAGGCCTAGCTATTTTATATTTGGTAAAAAAATATAATCCTAAAAACGAAAACAAAAATTGTGGTGATAAAGATTGTGGATGTCACTAATACTACCCCAAAGCAACGTCAAGGCACATCATAACAATGAACCCAGCAATTAATCCCATAGTAGCTAAATCTGTGTTTCCTCCTCTTTGGCTCTCAGGAATTACCTCTTCTACAACAATAAAAATCATTGCTCCAGCTGCAAAAGACAGTGCATATGGTAAAATTGGCAATACACTCATTACAATAGCAGCTCCAATTACTGCAAATATTGGTTCAACAATGGCTGATAATTGTCCCCATTGCCATGATTTCCATTTACTTACTCCCATTCTTCTAAGTGGCATTGATACGGCAAATCCTTCCGGAAAATTCTGTATTCCTATGCCCATTCCTAAAGCTATGGCAGATCCTAGAGTGAATACTGCTGTACCATCCATTGCTAATAAGTCAGGGGATGCTAATGCGCCAAAAGCTACTCCTACAGCTAGCCCTTCTGGAACATTATGAATCGCTATTGCTAAAACAAGTAGTACAGTTTTTTTAAGATCTGTCTTAGGTCCTTCAGCTTCATCCTCTCTTGCAAAGATATGTAAATGAGGAATTGTTTTGTCTAATATATATAAGAACAATGCACCAGTAAAAAAGCCTACTGCTGGCGGCAACCATACTGGCGTTGAATTTAATCCTAATTCATTTTGTAATTCGACATATGCTATTGCTGGAGATAATAGTGACCAAAAACTTGCTGCAATCATAACTCCTCCTGTAAATCCTAAAGCTGCATCTAATAATTTTCTATTAGATGATTTAAAGAAAAATACAAGCCCTGCTCCAAATGCTGTGAGAATCCACGTGAACAATCCTGCATATAAAGCTTGAATAATTGGGTTTGTTTGAGACTCAAATAAATCAAAAATATATTCCATAATCTAATATATATTTTAAAATTTTTGTGAAAATACTAAAAATTATAATGCCCTTCGTTTTTTTATTAATATATGTGCTTCTTGAACTTTTTTAAATTTTTCTTCTGCTCCCTTTTGATGCTCACTTCCTAGATGGGCAACCTTGTCAGGATGATATTTTTTTGCCATTCTTCTATAAGCATTTTTAATCTCTTGATTAGACGCAGTACTGTTAATTTCTAATATTCTGTATGCTGAATCTATGTCTTCATAGAACATAGCTTTTATACTCTCAAAATCAGAATTATTGATTCCTAAATATGTTGCAATTTTATTAATCATTAATACCTCACTCTCCAAAACAATTCCATCAGCTTTTGCTACACCAAAGAGAAAATGTAATAATTGAAGTCTTGAGGGATGATCCATCATTGATTTTATTTGAAAACATACTTTTCTTGTTGGAATCTTAGATAAATTATTTAATTTTTTAAAAAGCTTAAAAGCATTATTAGCTCTTGTTCTTCCATACATTCTAATAAAGTGATTCCTAACATAATCTAATTCTCTTTTGTCTTTAATGCCATCTGCCTTTATAACTATAGCAGATAAAACGAGTAAACTAATTTCAAAATCTCCAGACCTAGTTCTAGCATTATATGATGAAGATCCTTTTTTAGAAAGTGGATCAAACATGCTTCCCAACACTAGTCCTAATATTCCTCCTATTGGACCTAAAAAAGCCCATCCAATTGATGCGCCTATCCATTTTGATACACTCATTTCTAAAAATTTATTTAAAGATAATATTATCTTGGTATAACTTGATTATATTGTTAGTATTGATTTGTATATTTACTTAAATTTTAAATTTATAAAAATGTATCCTGAAGACTTAGTAGTACCCATGAGAAAAGAGTTGACTGATGCTGGATTCAAAGAGCTAATAAACTCTGAAGATGTAAATGCAATTATTGAGAAAAAAGAAACCACGCTCATTCTGGTTAATTCTGTTTGTGGTTGTGCTGCTGCAAATGCTAGGCCAGGAGCAATACAGAGTCTTAATCATGAAAAAGCACCCGTGAATTTAACAACAGTCTTTGCAGGTGTTGATCAAGAAGCTACGGAGACTGCAAGAAATTATATGGTCCCTTTTCCTCCAAGCTCACCATCCATAGCATTGTTTAAAAATGGAGAATTAGTGCATATGTTAGAACGCCACCATATTGAAGGAAGACCTGCTGAATTAATTGCTGAAAATCTAAAAAATGCATATAATGAACATTGCTAGTTATAGTACATTAATCTCTCTAAAGTGGTTTTTTGTTTTATCTCACTTAAGTTAATAACCATTATCTTTTTAATTTCATTTGGACGCCCATAGTTCTTATATACAGTATACTTTAAATATGTAGGATTATCCTGGTTTTCTAAACTAAAGTTTTCAATATTAATAATCCATTCACCCTTGTCAGAATCATCGATTATAAATTCTTCTGTATTATAACCATATTGAATTTCATCAATCATATTATCTCTGCTGTCAATAACTGTATGGGACCAATTAAAATATTTATTATTTGGATTAACAAACTGAATGTTAAATTCAATATTTGGGTCAGTCCAATCAAATACAATCCTATAATCGTACCCAAAATCCTGCCATATATATTTAGGGAATAACCCGCTTAAAGATTTCAAAGGGAATTTAGTGCTCTTAAAATCTTCTGTGTTTAAAAAATACATTTGTGCTGCTTCGTTGGCAATAGTTTCCTCTAGACCAAGCATATCAACCATTGATATTGATTTATTAAGCATTCTTGAATATAATTCTGCCGCCATAGGATAGTTGCCTAATTCCTTATAAATCAAAGCTAAATCTCTATAAGATTGTTCGTCATTTGGTCTTATTTTTCTAAGATATTGATATACAATTTTAGCATCTTCTAATTTGCCTATTTCCTCCATCTTAAATGCTAATGCTTTTAATGCTTTTGTATTATTTTTAGCTAATGCTGCTAAAGATGTCAGTATTGAATATGCAAAATTATTATCCCATTTAGAAAAATATTCATAACATTCAAAATAATATGGGATAGAAAGTGTATTAACATAGTGTTTCTGATCTCCAAATATTCTCTTAGCATCTATAAAAGTTTTGGCAAATTTTAATTCATTAATGTAGTATGAATCGATTGAGTCCTTAGTTAGCCCTGGCAATTCCTCAGTATAATCATTGCCTTTTACCAAAGCAGAATCAACAATCTCTGCAGAGCCTCTAGCAAGAACATTCATCTTTATTATAAACACTCCGCCTCTTCCTTCACTTCCGTATTTGTTTGTCGCTCCAAGTGATCTTAAAAGCGTTATACTTTCAATTTGTTGAGGATCTAGAAAATCAGGTGTTTCGGTATAAATCATTCCATCAACATCAAAGATTGCACTTGCTGAATTATTGATTGAAAGACTTCCTCCCCTTACGTAAATTGTTGCTTTATTTCCTGTAGAAGACATATCTTGATTAGATCCTACTTGAACCCCTGCAAATTTTCCTCTAATAACATCAACAATTGAAATTGCAGCAGGAGATATTTCCTTGGCTGTAATAGTTGATACAGAGAAGCCCATTGCATCTTTATTTTTTTTACCATACCCGGTGTCTACCTGATTATCTCTTGCTTTTGAAGAATTTAATACTACCTCATCTAATATTTCAGCACTCGTCTTAAGTAATACATATTTGTCATCTAAATCGTCAACAATAATTTGTTTTTCATCCATGCCTAGATAATTAACTATCAGTATATCATTAAGGTTAGCTCTAATACTAAAATATCCTTCAAAATCAGATTTAGACTCAATCAGTGTATTTTTAATTCTAATACTTGCCCCTTGAATTGGGCCAGAAATGCTAAACACCTTTCCATATACAATTTCCGTATCATCATCTATATAAAATTCGCTGTCCCATCCAACATTAGATTGCACATGCTTTAAATAAAACTTATTAGTATTTCTTAAGAAATTATACAGTTGTTGATGAGTAATTTCTAATGATTTATAGCCATTTGATTTAATTATAAAAAGATCTTGATCATTAATTAAATCTTCTTGATATACCAATTTAAATTGGCCATCTTTATTAGTTAATGTTGCAATATTTTTATTCTTAATGCTAATTTCACTAAATGGAATTGGCTGATTAGTTTGATAATCTAGTACATAGGCGTCTATTGTGATTTGATATTGTGCAAAAATTGATGTGGAGATTAAAAAAAATAAAAAAGTAATAACCCTATTCACGAGAAGCTTTCTGTTTTATTAAAGTGCAAATATGATGAATAGTTTTTTAAAAAAAGTTAAAATAGATTTAATATTTAGTTAAAATTTGGCTTTCTTTTTTCTAAAAAAGCATTTGTTCCTTCAATAAAATCTTCACTTTGAAAACAATTACTAAACTCTCGCATTTCAACTTCGTATCCATTTACCCCATCCTTATAATTAGAATTGATTGCAATTATGCTAGCCTTAATTGCTAAAGGAGAGTTTTTCAATATTTTCATAGCTATTTTATTTGTGGCTTCCATTAAATTCTCCTGTGAAACAACATAATTCACTAACCCAAAAGACAAAGCATTATTAGCATCTATCATGCCTCCCGAAATTATTAATTCCATTGCTTTGCCTTTACCAATCAATTGAGGCAATCTTTGAGTTCCTCCATAGCCAGGAATGGCTCCTAGCGATACTTCAGGTAGTCCCATTTTTGCATTTTCACTAGCAATTCTTATATGACATGACATGGCTAATTCTAAGCCTCCTCCTAAAGCAAATCCATTAATTGCAGCAATAACTGGTTTTGATAAATTTTCTATAAAATCACATAAATTTTTGTGACCATTTAATGAAAGATCATATCCTTGATCGGTAGTAAAATTAGCAAATTCACTTATATCTGCTCCAGCAACAAATGCTTTTTCGCCAGCACCTGTAATAATAATAGCTCTTATATTATTGTCGTTATCAGCAACAGATATAGCCTCGTGTAATTCAGCAATTGTTTCTATATTTAGTGAATTTAGTTTTTTTGGTCTATTAATCACAATCGTTGCAATCTGACCCGATGTTTCTGCAAAAATATTATTGTAAGACATATTATTTGAATTTTTTAGGAAAAGTAACTTTAAACGTAGTTCCTTGATTTTCTTTAGTTTTAAATGTAATAGATCCATTATAAGCATTCATAATACTTTGTATCATTGATAAGCCTAACCCCATTCCACTAGATTTTGTAGTAAAACTAGGTTCAAATATTTTAGTTTTGTTTTCTTCTAAAATACCATTTCCATTGTCCTGTATATTTATTACAACATTTTTTTCATTAGAATGTACCTTAACAAAAATCATTGGATCTCTATCTTCTGGAATAGCTTGAATTGCATTATTTAATAAATTAGTTACAACTCTTATTAATTGTGTTCTATCAAATAAAGTTAAAATTTCATCATTCTCAGTAGTATATTCTACATAGTCTTTGTCAAAAATATCTAAAGCTATTTGGACAACTTCTACAACATTAAGTAACTCCCTTTTTTGTTCTGGCATATTTGCAAAATCTGAAAAAGCCGTCGCTATTGAACTCATAGTATCAATTTGTTCAATTAAAGATTTACTAAAATCTCTTATTTTGTTCCTATTCTTGGTGTCCTCTGGATTAAAGTTCTTTTCAAAGGACTGTATCGTAAGCCTCATTGGAGTTAATGGGTTTTTTATTTCATGTGCTACCTGTTTTGCCATTTCTCTCCAAGCTGTCTCTCTTTCACTCTTTGCTAATTTTATTGCACTTTCTTCCAAATCATCAATCATTGAATTGTAGGAGTCTATTAATATTGAAACTTCCATAGGGGTTTTTTCAATATCTATTTTTGCATTTTCTTCATTAAGCTTAGTTGTTTTAATTCTTTGGCTTATTCTAGTTAATGATTGAGTAATATAATTGGAAAGAAAATATGCAAAAACAAAAGCAATTATTAGCATATTTATGTAGACTATTCCTAAATTCATTAAAAATGATTCTAGTTCCTTTTTACTTAAAGAATCATCCATATAGTAGGGCATATGAATTATGCCTATTGGTTTTTTATTGTTATAAATTAGATTATAAGAAGACTTGCTATATTTAGAATCCTTATTGTCTTTGACATATCTAGTTTTATTTTCTTTCTGAAAAAATACCAGTATTTCTGGAGATAAAATTTTATCAACATTATTTATACTGCTAGAAATTGAACTCTTTAATAAGCTCCCCTGTAAATCATATAGTTCAAATGGAATTTCATGTATATCAGTAATTTCATTAATTTTATTTTGAGGAATAGAATCTAGACTTTCAGTCTTGCTTTCAGCTAAAAAGTAATTTAGATTTAAAATCAAATGATTCTCTTTTCTTTCTAACCTTAGCTCATGATATTCCTTTGATTGTTTATTAAACTGTATTATTGTAATTGCTGCAATTAAGATTGATGCAACAATTACAAGCAAGATCATATAATAAAATATTCTAGAGCTTAAAGAAGTTTTATTTTTGCTATTGATCGTTTTCAAATTAATATCTTATTAATCTATGCAAATTAATTTTAACTAAATTGCACAATAAAATTACTAATAATTAAAGACATCAATAATCATGCAAAAAATACTTAAGTGGGTAGCTATTGTTTCATTTTGGCTAATTGTGTTAATCTATGGGTTTAATATCGAATATATTCTTAAGGGAATAAGAGTAACATACCTAACTGGAAACAATACAGCTTTTTTGTCCGATTATGAATATTTTGACAATAGAGTAATTGATCCATCTCCATTTGCTCAGCCTTGGGCAAAGCACAATAACTATAACACTATTAAAGAAACAGATGAGCTTGCTGACATTAACAAAGAAAGGGAGACTAAAGCATTTTTGGTAATTAAAAATGATAGCATCCTCTATGAAAAATATTTTGATGGCTATAGTGAAAGCTCAAAATCAAATTCATTCTCTATGGCTAAAAGTATTGTCGTTACACTTCTTGGAAAAGCAATAATGGAGGGAAAAATTAAAGGTTTTGATCAACCAGTAAGTGATTTTTTTGATGAATACAAAGCTGGTTTTGGGGCAGAGTTAACTGTAGGCAATTTGGCATCAATGTCATCAGGAATGGAATGGAGTGAAAAATATTATAGTATTATTAATATTACAACCGAAAGTTATTTTACAGATGATTTGAGATCTCTAATTTTAAATCAAAAAATTATTAATAAGCCTGGGCAAAAGTTTAGGTATTCTAGTGGCGACACTCAGCTCCTTGGAATGGTTATTGAAAAGGCAACCAACACTAATCTTTCCGATTATTTAAAAAATAATTTTACAATTCCTATGGGATTTGAAAATGAAGCCCTCTGGCAATTAGATAGTGAAGAAAGTGGCATTGAAAAAGCTTATTGTTGTTTTGCTAGCAATGCTAAAGACTTTGCAAGGTTTGGAAAATTATATAAAAACAATGGAAAATGGAATAATGAAATATTGTTAGATTCTACTTTTATAAACAAAGCAATAAATCCAGTTTATGAAGATAGTCCTTATTATGGATATGGCTGGTGGCTTTATACTTTTGAAGACAAAAAAGTATTTACGATGAATGGCCATAGAGGTCAATTTGTTATCGTATTCCCTGAAGAAGATATAATTATTGTTAGGCTTGGGGACAAAAATAAAGAAGGGGATAATGATGATGGAGATTTATACAAATATATTTCGGAAGGTTATAATCTAGCAACATCAATAGAGTAATTTTTGAAAAAAAACAATTTACTTAAAGTAACTAAGCTAAAAATTAAGCTTGACAACAGTTCCTTAAACAACACGCTATTAAAAAATATATCATTTGAAATAGCTAAAAATGAAATCGTAGGATTAGTTGGTGAATCAGGTAGTGGGAAATCTCTAACTGCTTTATCAATATTACGCCTATTAAATTCTAACACATACAACACCTCTGGAGAAATTATCTTTAATAATAAAAATATTTTAGAATTAAATTTAAATGAAGTTCAGAAAATTCGAGGAAAAAAAATTGCTATGATCTTTCAAGAGCCTATGAGCGCGCTTAATCCTACAATGACTATAGGGGGTCAATTAATAGAAATATGTAATAGGCACTTAGATTTAAATCATAATGAAATTATAAAAAGAATTGACGATTTAATCATTAAGGTAAAGCTTGATAATATTAAAAATCTTTTAAAAAAATTTCCTCACGAAATATCTGGAGGGCAGAAACAACGAGTCATGATAACTATGGCCCTATTGTGCAGTCCCTCATTGCTAATTGCAGATGAGCCAACAACTGCTCTTGATGTTCCTGTACAAAAAGAGATCATTCAGTTAATAAAAGATTTGCAAAAAAGTGAAAATTTAAGCGTTCTTTTTATTTCTCATGATCTTTCTGTCGTTAGAGAAATTGCTGATAAAATTATTATTATGAAATCTGGGGAAATTATTGAACAAGGAAGTAATTATACTTTGTTTAATAATCCAAAAACCACTTATACAAAAGCACTGCTTTCCGTTAAGCCTTCTAAAACTATCCGGTTGAAAGAATTGCCTACAATTGAAAAAATTCTTAACAAGAATTTTAAAAATGACATAATTAATACTCAGACAAGATCTAAAAAACTGAATAAAATATATTCAAAGCCACCACTATTAAAAATTTCTAATATCAATAAACATTATATTTCAAAATTAGGGCTGTTTACTAAACAGGATCGTTTCAAAGCATTAAAAAAAATAAATCTAGAGCTTTATCAGGGAGAGACGTTAGGTCTTGTAGGCGAATCTGGATGTGGAAAAACTACATTAGCAAAAACAATATTACAGATTGAAAAATCCCATTCTGGTGCTATTATATATAAAGGTGAAGATATAACACAATTATCTAAAAGAGACCTTAAACAGTATAGGAAAGATGTTCAGTTGATTTTTCAAGATCCCTATTCATCCCTAAACCCTAAACTAAATATTTGTGAAACGATTATAGAGCCAATAAAATATCATAAGATACTAACCAATAATAAATCCCTAATTAAAAGAGCTGTTCAATTATTAGTTGATGTTGGTTTGTCTGCAGAATTTCTTTATAGATATCCACATGAACTATCAGGGGGCCAAAGGCAAAGAATAGGAATTGCAAGAGCAATTAGTGTAAATCCAAAAATAATAATCTGCGATGAAGCTGTTTCAGCATTAGATGTTTCTGTGCAAGCTCAAGTCCTTAATCTTCTAAATAAATTAAAAGATAATTATAATTTCACATATATATTTATATCTCATGACTTATCAGTAGTCAAACACATGTGTGATAATATTATAGTAATGAATAAAGGAGAAATAGAGGAATCTGGAGATCCAGACAAAATATTTGCTAGTCCTAAAAAAAAATATACCAAAAAATTAATTGATTCAATTCTGTAGTTACAAAATATTAAAATAACTTTAGTTATGGTAAAAATTTGGGAGCCTAAAAATTTTAAGAGTTCAAACCTATATCGTTTTTTAGCTTATGTAAATCAAAAGCACGAATTAACATTAAACGACTATGCTTCACTTCATAAATGGTCTATAGAAAATTTAGAAGATTTTTGGTTAGCAATAGCATTGTTTTTTGAAATTAATTTTCTTGACAAACCTATTAAAATTTGCGATGCTCAAACTCCATTCTACAAAACTCAATGGTTTACTAATAGCTCGTTAAGCTATAGTGAACACTTATTGCGCCATGCTAAATCTAATTCGTTAGCAATGATCTATAAAAATGAGTTAGGAAATCAAATAAAGATTTCATGGAATTCTCTCCTAAATAGAGCTTCTGATATAAAAAGTCAACTTATAAAAGCTAAAGTAAAAAAGGGGGATGTTGTTGTTGGGTATCTATTAAATCATCCTGATACAATTGCTTCGTTTATTGCAACCAATGTGCTTGGAGGGGTTTGGTCCTGTTGTTCCCCCGACTTTGGCATCGATAGTATAGTGGATAGATTTGGACAATTAAAGCCCAAAATACTTTTAGCCCATAATAAGTACAATTATAATGGGAAATCGTTTGATCAATCAAAAAAAATAATAACATTAGAAAAGAGGCTGTCGTCTATAAAAAAAACATTAGTTTTCTCAGGTAGTTTTGAAGATTGGGATTTGGAATCAAAATCATGGATTGATTTACAGCCTGTATCTGTTCCATTTGAACATCCTATTTGGGTATTATTTTCTTCTGGGACAACGGGTCAGCCAAAAGCAATAACACATAGCACTGGAGGTATTCTTATTGAACAATATAAGTCTTTAGCATTACATCAAAATTTACTTGTAGGTGAAAGATTTTTTTGGAATACTACATCTGGCTGGATGATGTGGAACTATGCCCTTGGATCACTTCTATGTGGAGCTGTGCTCTGCTTATATGACGGAGCGGCTAACTATCCTGATTTAGGCGCTCAATGGCGCTTTGCTAAGGCAGCAAAAATCAATCATTTCGGAAATGGTGCTCCATTATATATTCAAAGTATGAAACAAAATATAAAAGAAGTAAATGAGGCAGACTTACTAGATTTGAAAACCATAGGTTCTACTGGATCACCATTATCAACAGACGCCTTTATATGGTTGCAAAAAAAATTACCTAGAGTTCAAATCATTTCATTAAGTGGAGGGACTGATGTGTGTTCTGCTTTTATTGGAGGAAGTCCAATGCTTCCTGTTTATGCCGGATACTTACAATGCAAAATGCTAGGTGCAGCAATAGAGTCATGGGATGTAAATGGGAATTCAATAGAAAATGAAACTGGAGAATTAGTTTTAGCTAAACCGATGCCTTCAATGCCTGTTTATTTTTGGAACGATAATAATTTTGACAAGTATCATGATTCATACTTTTCTAATAATTCAAATGTTTGGACACATGGTGATTGGATTTCTATTGATTGTAAGCGCGGAATATTAATGCAAGGTCGTTCTGATGCTACATTAAATCGTAATGGCATTAGAATAGGTACTTCTGAGATATATATGGCATTAGATAGATTAGAAAATGTTAAGGATTCTTTAATCATTGAATTTCCAATGAAGGAAAATTCTAGTAGTAAGTTATTACTTTTTATAGTTGCCAGAAATTCTTTAAATGAGAAGTTAAAAACTGACATTAGACAGCACCTAAAAAAGCAATGTTCTCCCCGTCACGCACCAGATTATATTATCCCGGTAAAAGAAATTCCTTATACAATAAGCGGAAAAAAAATGGAAATTCCTGTTAAAAAACTTTTCTTAGGATTATCAATTGATAAGGTAGCTTCTCCAGGTGCTATGCGTAATCCTAACAGCTTAAATGCTTTTGTGGAAATTAGAAATAATATTAGTTTTTAATAAGAAAAAATTCAGGTTAAAAATCAATTTCGAGTATTTCTTGATCAGTGTTTCTGCCAGTTCCTAAGCTATCTATAACAAATTTATTACACTCTAATTGAATTGTCATATAATCAGGCCTTTCAAATGCTTCCTGTGATACATTTAAAATAGAATCCTGATAACAACTTTTCATATATAGCCCCCAAATAGGCAAGGCCATTGTTGCTCCTTGTCCATATGCTATCTCCTCAAAATGAATAGCCCTATCTTCTGCGCCTACCCAAACTCCAGTAACCAAATTAGGAACCATTCCAATGAACCATCCATCACTTTGATTTTGAGTAGTCCCTGTTTTGCCTGCAATTGGATTTTGAAATTCGTACGGATATCCTGTTACCACGTTCTTATATACTAAATTGTGTTCATCAGAGCCCACAGTTCTCAGTCTAGTTCCTGATCCTGCTCGGGTAACTCCCTCTAATAAATTTACTGTTACATATGCAGCCTCCTCACTTAATACGTCTCTTGTTTCTGGTTGATATTTATACAATAGTGTGCCGTTTTTATCTTCTATTTTCTCTATAAAAACAGGCTTAGTATATACTCCTTTATTCGCAAAAGTAGAATATGCAGCCACCATCTCATACACACTTAAATCTGGAGTCCCTAGGGCTATAGAAGGTACTGATGGTATGCGTTGTTCTATCCCCATTTTCTTCGCTAATTTAACTATAGGCTTAGGGCCTATTCTATCCATTAATCTTGCAGTAATTGTATTAACAGAATTTGCTAAAGCATTCTTTAAAGTTCTCGTCCTACCATATTTATCTCCAGAATTTTTTGGGCACCACTGTTCTACATTTCCAAATTTATTTTTTTCTATACAAAATTGACTGTCAGGAAATGTGTCACAAGGAGAAAGATGAAGCTGATCAATTGCTGCTGCGTATACAAAAGGCTTAAAAGTTGAGCCAGTTTGTCTTTTCCCTTTTTTAGCCATGTCATATTGGAAATGCTTGTAATTCATACCCCCAACCCAAGCCTTTATAAATCCATTTGAAGGGTCCATTGACATCATCCCAGGCCTAAAGAATGATTTGTAATATTTCATCGAATCAATAGGCTGCATTATTGTGTCAATATCTCCATTCCAAGAAAATATTGTCATCTTAGATGGCTCAAAAAATGAGGCTTCAATTTCTTCAGGAGACTTTTTCATATCATATCTCATTTTTCTCCACCGCTCAGATCTTCGCATAGAAATTCTTAATAAGGTGTCTACAGCTCCACTTGTTAATTCTCTAAAAGGAGCTATAGAGTCATCTACGGCTTTATTTTGTTCAAAAAATTCCTGCTGTAATCTAGGCATATGCTGAGCTATAGCTTCTTCTGCATATTCTTGCATAGTATAGTTAATAGTAGTATAAATTTTAAGTCCATCAGTATTTAAATTATATTTTGATCCATCAGGCTTTCTGTTTTCATTATCATTAATCCATTCCTTCATATATCCTCTTAAATATTCCCTGAAATATGTTGCTAATCCTTCTCTGTGGGATTCTGGAGTATACTTTAGTGAAAGAGGCTCTTGTTTAATTGAATCTCTAATTATCTCATCTATATAACCGTATTTAAACATTTGATTCAACACTACATTTCTTCTGTTTTTTACGCCTATAGGATTTCTGTGTGGTCTAGGATTATATAATGAAGAATTCTTTAACATTCCTACTAATATTGCTGATTCATTGATATTTAAGTCAATTGGTTCCTTAGCAAAATATATTCTTGCTGCGCTTCTAATTCCATCAGCATTGTTGTTAAAATCATAGATGTTTAAATACTGTGCGATTATTTCATTTTTTGTGTATTGTTTTTCAAGACGAATAGCAATAATATATTCTTTAAATTTCTGAGTTATTCTTGCAAATGTGTTTTTTGAACCTTCTCCATGAAATAATTGCTTTGCTAATTGTTGAGATATTGTACTGCCTCCTCCATCTCTACCAAATTTTAATATTGCTCTAAAAGTAGATATGAAGTCAACGCCTGAATGATTATAAAAACGAATGTCTTCAATTGAAAGCAATGCTTCTACAAGATGCATAGGCAATTCATCAAATGTAACAGGGGTCCTATTGTCATTAAAATAATATTTTCCTAATGTTTTATTGTCTGAAGAAAACACCTCACTTGCTAAATTTGTTTTGGGATTTTCCAAAACTTTAAGGTCTGGCATATCCCCTAAACCTCCAATTGAAGCATAATAAAAAGTCGCTGTAATTCCTGACATAATTAACACAAAAGACATCCACATAATAATTGTGTAAATCTTATATTTCTTTTTTTTGATATTTGAATTTTTATTTATCAATGATTTTATTTTATTTTTTCTACACTATAGCCAATGTCTAAAATACCTTCAAGTAGTTCAAGCCCCTCTGTTTTATTTATTATTCGCATTGCATGTTTAATGCTAAACTTATATTCTATGTCTTTAACTAATGTAAAATTTTCTTTATGTAGGAGTTTGTTTTCTGTAATATTTATAAACTTTCTTCCTATTAGCTCCCCATCATTTACAGCCATTGCATACTCAAGAGTATCAATAAGCAATAGGCCCTTTTCATTCTCCAAGGTTGCTATTACATGAATATTATTAAACATATAGTCATCATTAAGTCTAACTTTTATATATGTATTATAACGTTGAAATGAGTCCTTTATTTGAAAATTGAATTTTACAATACTATCCTTATGCCAAACCATTGGCATGGAGTTATATTGATTGAACAAACTCTCATTTCTACATGAAGAAAAAATAATGATTATAATGATTAAGCATAATCTATAAATCATGTTTTTTCTAATTTATTTAACTTACGATGCATTGGGCGATCAAATCTAGTAATACTTTCTGTTTTTAATGACAAATTATTAGTATCATCCTTGTCAGGTACTATTGCAAAGTCTTCAAGAGAACTAATAGTGTCTCCCTTTTTATTAGTTTCAATCAAATTATTAGCAGTGTTAGCGTCCAACTCATGCCAATCAATGGGATGATCCAAATAAGAATACCAAAGACGTCTTCTAAATATATCCACCTTTTGGCAAACAGCCATTCCTTTTGTTGTTTTTATCTTAATTTCCTTTCTAGGCATATATTTTAAAGCTTCTAAATAAGTTCCTAGCTCATAATTTAAACAACATTTTAATTTTCCACATTGGCCTGATAATTTTTCAGGGTTAATGGATAGCTGTTGATATCTAGCAGAAGATGTGTTTACTGCTCGAAAATCATGAAGCCATGTAGAACAACACAGCTCTCTCCCACAAGACCCAATTCCTCCAAGCCTTGATGCTTCTTCTCTTAGTCCGACTTGTTTCATTTCAATTCTTGACCTAAATTCTCTTGCAAAAACCTTAATAAGTTCTCTAAAGTCAACTCTATCATCAGCTGTATAATAAAAGGTGATCTTGCTTCCATCTCCTTGGTATTCAACATCAGAGATTTTCATTTTTAATTCAAGTTTTAGAGCTAGTTTTCTCGCTCTTACCTTAATAGCTTCCTCCTTATCTCGAGAAATTTGCCAAACATCAATATCTTTTTGTGAAGCAATTCTATATATGCCAAGATTATCCCTAGAGTCATGATTAATATTTTTTTTCTTCATCTGTATTTTTACCAGCTCTCCTAATAAAGTTATAACTCCAACATCATGCCCTTTTTCAGCCTGAACAGCAACAATATCTCCAATTGAAAGTAAAATAGAATTAGTTTTAAAATAGCCCTTTCTTCCATTTTTAAACCTAACCTCACAAAAAGGGAAGACAGGTTTGTTGTTTGGTGCAGTTATGTTGTTTAGCCAGTCAAAGACTGTGAATGTATTGCAAGAATTGCTAATGCACGCTCCATTATTATTGCACCCTCTAGGCGTTCCATTGCTTTTTGAATTACAATTTTTACAAGACATTAGAATTAGTTAAATGTTGTTATGTTGTTTGTTCTTCCTTTTTTAAATATATCATTACTATTCTTTTGCCCTCTCCGTAATTGCTTTTGAAGTTTATATGGCATTTTTTTTATTTCTAAACATTTATATGAACAGCAATTTTGCATTTTTGTTTTACATTCTTCACATTGAATAAATAAAAGATGGCATGCGTCGTTTGCACAATTTGTGTGAACATCAAAAGGGCTGCCACATTGATGGCAATTTGAGATTATATCTTCACTTATTTTTTCAGCTCTTCTATTATCAAAAACAAAATTTTTTCCTAAAAAGTTATTTTCTAAATTCTCTTCCTCTACTTGGCGAATATATTCAATGATTCCTCCTTCTAATTGGTATACATTCTTAAATCCCTTATGCTTAAAATAGGCGCTTGCTTTTTCGCATCTTATTCCTCCTGTGCAGTACATAAGTAATTTTTTATCATCCTTGTGTGCGCTTAAGTTCTTTTCAATAATATCTAGAGAGTCTCTAAAAGTGTCAACATCAGGTAAAACAGCATTTTTAAAATGTCCTATTTCGCTCTCATAGTGATTTCTCATATCAATTACAATAGAATTATCTTGCTTCATTAAATCGTTAAATTCCTTTGCGTTTAAATGAATGCCCTTGTTAGTTACATCAAATGAATTATCGCTCAGTCCATCAGCAACAATTTTATCTCTTACTTTAATTGTTAATTTTAAAAAAGATTTTTTTTCCTGTTTGACTGCAACATTTAAACGCATCCCTTTTAAAAATGATATAGAGTTTAAATGTTTTTGAAATTTTGAAAAATTTTCCTTTGGCAATGAAAGTTGTGCATTTATTCCCTCAGAAGCCACATATATTCTGCCTAAAACATCAAGGTTATTCCAAGCAATAAATAATTTGTCTCTGAATGTTTGTGGACACTTGATATGCGCATATTGATAAAAGGAAAGGGTAATTCTTTTTCTTTTAGAAATATCTAAAAGTTCTGATTGCTCATCAGAGCTTAGTTTATTGTACAGTTGCATGCTATACTATTTATAAATTACCTAACCACAAAAGTAATGTTTATTATCTTATAGAAAAAAGGACACAAACAACTAACCCTAAAAATTGTATTCTGCAAAAAGTTGTTCTAAATTAGCATATACATAAGTAAGATAAAATGGGCTCAGAAAAAGAAAACAAACAAAAAGCATTAAAATTAACATTAGAAAAGCTAGACAAAGCTTATGGCAAAGGAACTGTAATGAAAATGGGTGACTCTGCAGATACTAGTGTCGAAGCTACATCGTCTGGATCATTGGGGTTAGACATTGCGTTAGGTGTAGGCGGGTATCCTAAAGGACGAGTTATTGAAGTCTATGGCCCGGAATCATCAGGGAAAACAACACTTACCCTGCATGCACTTGCAGAGTGTCAGAAAAAAGGCGGAATTGCAGCTTTCATTGATGCAGAACATGCATTTGATAGATTTTATGCTGAAAATTTAGGAGTTGATATTGAAAATCTTATAATATCACAGCCAGATAATGGTGAACAGGCATTAGAAATTACTGATAACCTTATTAGATCTGGCGCTATTGATATGGTAATAATTGATTCTGTTGCAGCTCTAACCCCTAGAAGTGAAATTGAAGGAGAGATGGGAGATTCAAAAATGGGATTACATGCTAGACTAATGTCACAGGCTCTTAGAAAATTAACAGCTTCAATTAGCAAGACGAATTGTACTGTTTTCTTTATTAACCAGCTTAGAGAGAAAATTGGAGTTATGTTTGGTAATCCTGAAACAACTACTGGAGGAAATGCATTAAAATTCTATGCCTCTATTAGAATAGATATTAGACGCTCTACACAAATTAAAAACAGTGATGGCGGTGTCGTTGGAAATAGGACTCGTGTTAAAATTGTTAAAAATAAAGTTGCTCCACCATTTAAGTTGGCTGAATTTGATATAATGTATGGAAAGGGAATATCAAAAGTGGGTGAAATTATAGATCTCGCTGTTAATGCAGAAATAATAAACAAGAGTGGTTCTTGGTTTAGTTATGAAGGAACAAAATTGGGGCAAGGGAGAGATGCTGTAAAAGGTATCCTATCTGACAATCCGGAATTAATGGAGAAACTAGAGAAACAAATAAAAGATCTAGTCGATTAGGATTCCGCTAAATCCTTTAACATAATATTTCTAACCTTATCGCTAAGAGCTTTCATATCGCTCATTGCTAGATTCTTAGTTGAAATAGGCTCGTGGGTAATTACTCTCAATCCTCCCGGCATTCCTTTTGAACCAGATAGAAGATTGCCAAAGCTCCAGGGGAATCTTTTTTTGTTGTCTAAAAATGTGAAAATAACAATTGGAATTTGATGTTCAATTGCAATACTAAACGCTCCCTGTTTAAATTCTCCCAATTCAATTTCAGGAGAGGGGACTGTTCCTTCAGGAAATACGCAAACATTTATTCCCTTGTTTATTTTATCTCTTGTGATATTGAATACAGCTTTTCTGCTTTCAGCGCTGCTTCTATCAACTAGAATCATAGTTTTTCTATATAGATATCCAAAGATTGGGATTTTTTCTAATTCTTTCTTTCCGACAAATACCATAGGATGTTTTGAGGCAACCGAAACCATCAACATTACATCGATCATAGAAACATGATTGCCAACAAATACATAAGATTTGTTTATGTCCAAATTTATCTTTCTATTAACAATGGGGTAAAAGCCCATAAAAAGTAATATAGCCCTGGCCCATGTTACGCCAAAAAAATAAAAATACTTATATCCGTTTTTATTTATTACTAAAGCAATGAACCCAGGACATAAAATGATTATTGTTAAAGATGTAACCAATATATAGAACCATATATTATATAATGTCCAGAAAAAATACTTTAAAAATTTCACAACTTTCAAAACTAATTAAATTATTTTAATAAAAGGTTTAACTTTGTAATAATGGGAAAAAAATCTACTCGAATTTTAACAGGTATTCAAAGCACTGGCACACCTCATTTGGGCAATATCATGGGGGCAATTATTCCAGCAATTCAAATGTCACAAACAAAAAATAGCGAATCTTATTTATTCATTGCAGATTTACATTCTCTTACTCAAATTAAAGACCAGAAAGCCCTTTCTCATAATACTTATGCCACGGCAGCAGCATGGCTTGCCTTTGGATTAGATCACAAAAAAACTGTTTTTTATAGACAAAGTGATATCCCACAGGTTACAGAATTAGCTTGGTATCTTAGTTGTTATTTTCCTTATCAGAGGTTAACGCTTGCGCATAGTTTTAAGGATAAACAAAATAGACTACAGGATGTTAATTCAGGATTATTTAATTATCCTATGTTAATGGCGGCAGATATTCTGCTATATGATGCAAATATTGTTCCTGTTGGCAAAGATCAGCTTCAACATCTTGAAATAACAAGAAATGTTGCCAATAGATTTCACAACATAAATGGAGAGACATTTATTGTGCCTCAGGCTGATCTTAACAATGAAAATATGTCAATTCCTGGAACAGATGGACAAAAAATGAGTAAAAGTAAAAACAATATAATAGACGTTTTTCTAGATGAGAAAAAATTGAAAAAACAAATTCAGGGAATAAAAACTGATAGCGCACCAATTGAAGATTCAAAAGACTGGGGAAAATGTAATCTTTTTGATATCTATAAACTAATTGCATCAAAACCTGAAATAGCTGATCTTAAATCTAAGTATGAAAAAGGGGGGTACGGATATGGACAGGCAAAAGAAGAATTGTTCGCTTTAATTCTTAATAATTTCTCTAAAGAAAGACAAGAGTTTAATCACTATCTAAATAATCTAGATGAAATAGATAAAATATTAGAAGCAGGTGCAACAAAAGCAAAAGAAACTGCAAATACAGTTCTAAAAAGAGTTCGTAAAAAACTTGGATATAATTAAATATTTGCTTGATAAAATATTTAATTATTTATATATTGAAATGTTAAAATTTTTAAATGAAATTTGATAAATACATTAAAGATTTGCTATATCGAAATGACTGTGTGGTATTGCCAAATTTAGGTGCATTTATTACTAGAAATGTTTCTGCAAAAATTGATGAATCAAATAATGTAATTTATCCTCCATCAAAACATATTTCTTTTAATGCAAAGATTATAGAAAATGACGGTCTTCTTGCAAATCATATTGCAATAGTAGAAAATATTTCTCGTGAAAAAGCAGGAAACGAAATTCATAAAAAAATACTTTCATACAATAAATCCTTAAACAATGGAGGGCTAGTGAAGTTTAAAGATGTTGGCTCATTATCATTAAAAAATGACAAATATACTTTTAGCCCTTCTAATAATCTAAGTTTTTTAAGTAGTGCCTTTGGGTTTTCTGAATTTTCAATCAGGAAAGTAAATAAAAAATCTGCTGATAAAGCTTATAATTTTAATACATATTACAGATATGCTGCCATTTTAATTGTCGCATTATTTATTGGGGCAAGTATTACAACTAACTATTTAAATGATATAACTGCGTCTAATCTAATTTCTTACGAAAAAGCTGAAAAGGAAATTGAAGATAAAATTCAAAAAGCAACATTTGTAATTGACAACCCCCTGCCTGTTATAAATCTTCGTCTTAACAAGAAGTATGGAGATTTTCATATCGTTGGTGGGTCATTTAGAGTTAAAGAAAATAGTTACTCTAAGTTAGATCAGTTAAAGGCTGTAGGATTTAAAGATGCAAGGAAAATCGGTCAAAATAATTTTGGTCTTTATCAAGTTGCCTATGCGAGCTATGACACAAGAGCTGAAGCTAAAAAGGCTCTTAGCAATATTAGAAACAAACACAATATAAATGCATGGCTGCTTTATAAAGATGTCAATTAAAAGCCAACCAATTTCAAATAAACCTAATGGGTATAAAATCTCCTAAATCATCATTAACAATAATGACTGATTCCGTCCTGCCTGGGGAGACAAATCCTTTAAATAATTTGTTTGGAGGCGAATTACTTGCTAGAATGGACAGCGCAGCTAGTATATCTGCTAGACGCCACTCAAAACAAATTGTTGTTACCAGCTCTGTGAATCATGTATCTTTTGATAAAGCTATTCCAGTAGGAAGTACTGTTACTATTCAAGCAAAAGTTTCAAGAGTTTTTAATTCATCTATGGAAGTTTATATTGATGTTTGGATTGATGATGAAAAAGGAGACAAAATTAAAGCAAACGAAGCAATCTATACTTTTGTTGCCGTCAATAAAAATGGGAGGCCAATAGCAGTTGATAAATTAAAGCCTGAATCAGAAGAAGAAAAACAAAGATATGATGGGGCATTAAGACGGAGGCAATTGAGTTTAGTTTTAGCTGGGAAGATGAAGGCCAAAGATGCTACTGAATTAAAAGCTCTTTTTAAGTAATCTCTACATTTTATATATCCATGCTGAAGGATTCTGTGTCAAACCGTCCTTGAAAATACTAAAGTTTAAAATTGTTTGACCAGTAGATTTGTTTGTATTCAGTTTTCCTATAGCTTGTTTAGTTGCTATTATTTCGCCTTTTTTTACATAAATTTCTGTAAGATTCTTATAAACACTGAAAAAATTTCCGTGTTGGATTAAAATTGCATGACTGCCATTTTTAGAAACTATTATTGAGTATACTTTTCCATCAAAAATTGATCTAACTTCTTGATTTTTACTAGTTAATATTCTTACCCCATTACTCTGAATTACAGTTGTTTTTACTATTGGATGGGGCTGCCTGCCATATTTTAATATTATCATTCCTTTTTCAACTGGCCATGGCAATTTCCCTTTATTTTCGTTAAACTTTTTAGAAATTAATTTTGCTTCTGCTGTTAAATTAAACTCCGCCAAGTTTTTATTTTTAACCCTCGCTGTAGCCTCAGCAATTATTTTTTCTATTTGTTTATCAATTTCCTGGGCTTGTTTCTGCTTTATCTTTATTTGGTTGATAAATCGCTTTTCATCGCTTCTAATTTCAACAATCATATTCTTTTCTGTCAAATTTTCCTTGTCTAAATTTGTTTTAATCTTTTCATTTGCTAAGATTAAATCTTGCTTTTGGGTTTTTTGTTCTGCTAATTCTTTTAAGGCATCGTCTATTAATTTTGTGTTAAGCCTAATTTGTTGCAGTTGTTTATCCTTATATTTTACATATTGCTTATAGTACTGTAGACGCTTGTAGGCCTGTATAAAATTACTTGCTGAAAAAACAAACATTATTCTGTTGAGTTTTGATTTATGTTTGTAAGATTTAAGAACCATTAAGGCATAATCTTCTTTTACTTTCTTTTGCTTTTTTAATAATTGATTTAATTCTATAGTGTTCCTATCAACCTCATTCACAATTATATTAAGCTGATTATTTATATTCATAATTAGCTTCTTTTGAAGATCAATTTTAAATTTTAGGTTCTCTACATTAGTTAGTAAAGCCTTTTTTTTATTTAATGAATTATCAATTAATTTTTCAATTTGCTTGATGTCAGAAGTTAATTCCTCTCGCTTTCTTTCTAAAGCCTCCTTTGATTGGGCAAAAAGCATTCCATCTCCTAGTAGGGCAAACAGGAATAAAATTGTTAAAACAAATCTCATTTTATTGATCAATATTGATTTGATTGTATCCTCTAGGAATTCTAAAAGGTATATTTAATTTTTTGTTTATAGCTATTGACTTCATATCAATATTTATAGATTTGTTATTAGAGTCTAGAAATAAAATCTTCTTTGGATATACTTCCTTGTTTATTGCAGTATAGTTCTTATAATTTATGCTGAATGTATGTGATCCCTTGAGTATTTTAGATGCATTCGTAACTTTTATTGAATCCTCTGATTTAAAAAATTTTTGACTATTTAATTTAAAATTGTAGGGGTTAATGTAAAATAGTCCGACAAACTGATTATTATCAAAATTTACATCCTTCTTAAAAATATATGATCTTAATTTGCTAGGGGTTTGATTATTTTCTTTATTTAATTTTTTTTCAAAATCCCTTGAGCTTAATTCCAAAACTGGCTGAGCAAAGAGTAGTTTTTCTAGCATATCATAACTAACATTAATGCCTAGTAACTCTTCTATATATGAAAAGTCTGTCTTTATATAATTCCTCTCAAGTTTGTTATAATATTTTATTGAGTCCTTTGTTATTAATAAGCGGATGGCTCCAAGTGGCGCGCTTATCCATACTTTTTCTCCAGCCAATATTCTAATTGTCACGGTGTTTGTCTTGATTTTGTTTTTTGAAGAATAATCAATTTTTGCTCTTGCTTGTAATGATCCATACTTGTTTTGATTCTGTTCTATATTTTTTACAATCTTTTTTGTTGTAATGCCCTTGCTGTCTCCTATTATATATTCCTTTTTTAAGGCACAAGAAGTAAATAAAAGAACTATTATTAACAATATATACTTGATGTTTTTCATTTACTTTTATTATTTATATTCCTGTGCTTCCAAATCCTCCAGAGCCTCTTGAGGAGTCTTTTAATTGCTCTGCTTCTTCCCAAACAACAGAGGTGTGTTTTGCAATAATTAGCTGAGCCACTCTGTCTCCATTTTTTACTGTAAATACCTCGTTTGATAAATTAATTAAAATAACCCCTATTTCTCCCCTATAATCAGAATCAATTGTCCCAGGAGAATTTAATACTGTAATCCCTTTTTTTATTGCTAAACCACTTCGTGGCCTAACTTGTGCTTCATAGCCTTTGGGCAAAGATAAATATAGGCCTGTAGCTACAATAGCCCTCTCTAAAGGCTTTAACATAATCCTGTTTTTAATAAAAGCCCTAATATCCATTCCTGCAGAATTCACAGTTTCATATTTTGGAAGACTATGGGGCGATTTATTTATAATTCTAATTTTCATTCAATCCTCTTAATAATAAACGAATATTTGATTTTTCAAATAATAAAATTGTTATATAAAACAATATTAAACAAGCTATTCCAATATAAAAATTACCTCTAAAGAAATAAAATGAAATTGTAGATAAGGATATGGCGAAAATTATATAAAATCCTATTTTATTTATCTTATATGGAATAGGATAATGCTTTCTTCCCAAGAAATATGAAATGGCCGCCATTGAAGCATATGCTGCAAGTGTTGCTATAGCAGACCCAACATAGCCATAATGGGGTATTAACATAATATTTAATGCCAATGTAAATGATGCCCCCATAACAGAGATATAGGCTCCGAATTTGGTTTTATCTGTTACCTTATACCACACTGAAAGGTTTTGATAAATTCCTAAGCAAAAATTTGCTAATAAAATAACTGGTACTATTTTCATAGCCTCCCAATATTCTGGATCTCCAATAAAAACCACCTTTAATAAATCTGCAAAAACTACTACCAATAGTAATAAAGAAGATCCAAGAATAACAAAAACTTCTAAGATTAACGCATAGGTTTTTTGAGGAGATTTTGTGTTAGCTTCTTTAAAGAAAAAGGGTTCGATTCCTAATTTATAGGCTGTGGAAAATAAAGTCATAAATAATGCCAGCTTATAGCAAGCAGCATACATTCCTATCTGAGTTTTAGCTATAGAATCTGGTAAAATAAAGTCTAATAAAATTTTATCAAAAGTCTCATTAATTGAGTATGCAAGTCCCGAAATAAGAACTGGGAAAGCATAAATTAACATTTTTTTCAATAAAACAAAATTTACTTTATAATTGATTTTAAAGTAAAATGGGGCTAATAAAATTAAGCTAGTTGCACTAGCAATCAGATTAGAAATAAAAATATAGTTTATTTCATAATTAGGTGTATATATCTCTGTAAAGAAATTGTTGTTAACTGCAATTTTTTTAAGAAAAATTAATAGAAAAATATTTAGTGAAAAATATACTATTACATTCACAATTTTTATAATAGAGTACTTTATAGCCTGTCCTTTTGCTCTTAGATATGCAAATGGGATAACAACCAGCGCGTCTAATATAAGTATCCATAAAACCAAATCAAGGTATTGAGCTTCTATTCCAGTAAATTCAGAAATTTCAACTTTAAAAATTGATGCAATTGCATAAAATAATATTGTTGTAAAAACAATTGATATTGAAGACGTGCTTAAAACTTCCTTTTTGTTTGACTCTTTGTTGAAGAATCTAAAAAAAGACGTCTCCAATCCATAGGATAAAATCACATTAAAAAGAATGATATACGAAAAAATTAAAGATAAATTTCCATAATCTGATACATTTTCTAATATCTGTTTATCTGTATGAAGCCTAACTAATAAAACGCTTATTACTCTAGGAAATACTGTTGCAATACCATAAATAACGGTCTGCCTAACTAACTGAATTAATTTTTTCAAATTACATTTCTTTATAATCTAAAATTAAACTAATAATTATAGGAATGCAAAAGCCAATAGTAGATGTTTTAATTGTTAAGGGCCTCTGCCCCTCCAACAATTTCTAATATTTCATTTGTAATAGCAGCCTGTCGTGCCTTGTTATATGTTAGTTTTAATTGATCTCTTAGCTCTGTTGCATTATCAGTTGCCTTGTGCATTGCTGTCATACGAGCCCCATGTTCACTAGCATAAGAATCTCTTAATGCTTTAAACAATTGCGTTCTAAGAGATTTAGGGATTAGTTCATTTACTATCTCTGATTTTGAAGGTTCAAAAATATACTGCAAATTGTTGTCCTGCTGATCACCAACAGGTGTAATTGGAAGAAATTGTTCATTAGTAACTATCTGTGTGGCTGCATTTTTAAATCTGTTATACACTATTTGGATTGTGTCAAATTCTTTTTCAATAAATTTTTTGATCAATATTTCTGCTATTTCTTTAACATTTTCAAAAGATAAATTATCAAAAATTTCGTTGTTTGTTAAAAC
>CAZBCJ010000005.1:0-4449 GCA_964490545.1 uncultured Flavobacteriaceae bacterium
AATATATTTGCTATATGAATGGGCCATTATTTTACTCTAAAATTTTGCTTTTTGGCGAATACGGAATTATTGAAGATTCCAAAGGCCTATCAATTCCTTTTAATTTTTATAAAGGAGCTTTAAAAATCCCAAATAAGATAAATTCCATATCTAAGGCTTCTAATGAAATTCTTAGAGGATTTTTAAAATATTTAAAATCATCAAAAATAAAATTAGACTTAGAGAAGTTTAGTTCCGATATTGATAAAGGATTATATTTTAATTCGTCTATTCCTGAAGGATACGGTATTGGAAGTAGTGGAGCCTTGGTAGCTGCTGTCTATGACAAATATGCATTTGAAAAAATAACTGTATTAGAAAATTTAACTAGAGAAAAATTAATCAACCTTAAAAATATTTTTTCTATAATGGAATCTTATTTCCATGGGAAATCATCTGGTTTAGATCCCCTTAACAGCTATTTAAGCATACCAATTTTAATTAACTCTAGAAAAGACATAAAGGTTACTGGAATACCTTCACAAAAAAGCACAGGGAATGGAGCTGTTTTTTTAATAGATAGTGGAAAGATTAGTTCAACTGCACCAATGGTTAATATTTTTATGGAAAAAATGAAAAAAGATGGTTTTAGAAAAATCATGAATGAGAAATTTATTAAACATACAAATTTATGTGTTGAGAATTTTCTTAATGGGGATTTAGCCGCACTCTTTAATAATACCAAAAAATTATCAAGAATAGTATTAAAAAACTTTAAGCCAATGATACCTGAAAAATTTCATAATTTGTGGAAAGAAGGTATTGAGAATGATTCTTATTTTTTAAAATTGTGTGGATCTGGAGGGGGAGGATATATATTAGGATTTACAGAAAATTTTGAGAGGGCAAGAAAACAATTAAAGAATCACAAGTTAAAAGTTGTATACTATTTTTAATTACTGTTTAGATCTCTTTAAAATTTGAAGTCAATAATTTTTAAATTCTTTAGTCTATTTTCCATTATAAGATTATATAATATTCTTGCAATTGTTACTGCTCAATATTTAACTTCAATTTTTATTCTAAGTCATAAGGAAAATATTTTTGATGTTATATTAGATCCATATTTATTTGCAATTATTTTATGTTCTTCTATTGCAATTGCATCAGGTTATATAATTAATAATTTTTATGATTATGAAAAGGATATAATAAATAGGCCAATTCGATCTAGCATTGATAAAACCATAAGAAAAAGGACAAAGCTAACTTTATATTTTTCTTTAAATTTATTATGCATTTGTCTTTCGCTATTAATTTCAATTAGAGCAGTCTTTTTTTTCTTAGCATATATATTGGCTTTATGGGTTTACTCGCATAAACTAAAAAAAATATTAATTCTAGGAAATATTTTTTCTGTAATACTAACTATTACTCCATTTTTTGCAATCTTTCTATACTATAAGAATTTTGAGTTAATTACTATTATATATGCTCTTTTATTATTTTTCATTATTCTTGCTAAAGACATTATTAAGGATTTAGAGAATTTAAAAGGAGATTTTATATTAAACTATAAAACAATTGCTGTAGTTTATGGAGAAAAATTTGCTAAAGTTGTTATTAGCATAATTATCTTGATTAGTTACATAAATGTAATTAATTTGATACTTAATTTTGATATTGGCTTAATGTTTTACTATTATTATTTTTGCTTATTTATTTTTGCTTGTGTTTTAATTATTCTTTGGAAATATAGAACTAAAAAAAGCTATTTAATTATTCATAATATTATGAGAGCTTTAATTATATTGGGAATTTTTAGTATCGTTTTAATCTGAGTTGTACTCAAGGTGGGGATCGAACCCACACTCTTAAAAAGAACTGGATTTTGAATCCAGCGCGTCTACCAATTCCGCCACTTGAGCTAATGAAAACTAAAGTAAAAAAAATATTCATTATTAATTCTTTTCATCAGAAATAAATTTCTATTTTTGCAGTCCCTATTAATAATGGACTTTATAAATTATTAATTAACAGATAAATACTATGCTAACTAAAAATATTCAACCAAAGATTTTTACCTGTACAAATAGTAGAGTTTTAGCAGAAAAAATAACAAAATCTTTTGGAACTAAATTAGGAAACATAATTATCTCAAAATATAGTGATGGTGAATTTCAGCCATCATATGAAGAATCCATTCGTGGTACTAGAATTTTTATTATTGGATCTACTAACCCTTCAAGTGAAAATTTAATGGAACTTCTATTAATGGTTGATGCAGCTAAACGTGCTTCTGCTAGACACATTACTGCAGTAATTCCTTATTTTGGATGGGCAAGGCAAGATAGAAAAGATAAACCTAGGGTCCCTATTGCTGCAAAAATGATTGCGAGAATGATAGAATCTGCAGGAGCTACTAGGGTAATGACTATGGATTTACATGCTGATCAAATACAAGGGTTTTTTCAGATTCCAGTAGATCACTTGTATGCATCTACTATATTTATGCCATACATTGAGAATCTAAAATTAGATAATTTATGTATTGCTTCTCCTGATATGGGAGGATCTAAAAGGGCTTATGCTTACGCTAAGGCTTTGAATTGTGATGTTGTTGTATGTTATAAGCAAAGAAAAAAAGCAAATGTTATCTCACATATGGAATTAATTGGTGATGTTATTGATAAAAATGTAGTATTAATAGATGACATGGTTGATACTGCGGGGACATTAGCAACAGCGGGGGATTTGATTACTGAAAGAGGTGCAAAAAGTGTAAGAGCCGTATGTACTCATGCTGTATTATCGGGTAACGCATATGAGAAAATAGAGAAATCTAAACTTTTGGAATTGATTGTAACGGATACAGTTCCAAAAATTAAATCAAATTCTAAAATTAAAGTGTTATCTTGCGCCGATTTATTTGCTGATGTTATGCATAATGTACATAATAATGAGTCAATAAGTTCAAAATTTTTAATGTAATAATAATAAAATGAAATCGATTACAATCAATGGATCTAAAAGAGAAAGCGTAGGGAAATCAGCTTCAAAAGCTCTACGTAATGCTGGACAGATTCCTTGCGTATTATACGGAGGAGATGGACCAATGCATTTCTCAGCACCAGAATTGGCACTCTCTAAACTGATTTATACATCGAATGCGTATACAGCTGTGATTGCTTTTGACGATAAAAAAACATACTCTGCAGTTTTGCAGGACATTCAATTTCACCCAGTAACAGATAAAATACTTCATATTGATTTTTATCAATTGTTTGATGATAAGGAAATAGCAATGGATATTCCTGTTAGATTAGTTGGGAATTCTATTGGAGTAAAATTGGGTGGAAACTTACAGAGAAATAAGAGAAAATTAAGAATTAAGGCTTTACCTACAAATCTTCCAGACTATATAGAAATTGATATTACTGATCTTAATATAGGAGATAGAGTTTATGTAACAGAGTTAGAGAATGAATCTTATACTTTTTTACATCCTGATAATACTGTTGTGTGTCAAGTTAGAACTCCAAGAGCTTTAATAGTTGAAGAAGTTGAAGAAGATGAAGAAGATGAAGAAATTGAAGGAGAAGAATCTGGAGAATCAACAGATGGTGATAAGCCAAAGGATGAAAAGTCCTCAGATGATAGTAAAAAACCTGATGGAGACTCTAAATCTGATGGAGATTCTAAATCTGATGGAGATTCTAAATCTGATGGAGACTCTAAACCAACTAAAGATTCAAAGAAGTAAAATATATATTGTTCAATAATAATAAAGCATTCTGTATTTTCTCAGAATGCTTTTTTTATTTTTGTGTTAATTCTAAATTTTAATTATTAAAATTTATTAATGAAAAAATATTTAATTGTTGGTTTAGGAAATGTTGGTCATCAGTATTTTGAAACAAGACATAATATAGGTTTCATGGCTTTAGATTATTTTGCAGAAAGCAATGATCTTTCTTTTGAGGATGTTAAATATGGATGCATTTGTAAATTTAAATCTAAAGGAAGATCATTTATTTTGCTGAAACCCAATACATATATGAATTTAAGTGGAATGGCTGTTAAATATTGGCTTGCTAAAGAAAAAATTAAAATTGAAAACTTACTAGTTATTAGTGATGACCTTAATTTGCCATTATGTAATTTTAGGATACGATCAAATGGCAGTTGTGGAGGACATAATGGTCTTTTGGATATAGAAAATACATTAAACACCGAAGCATATAATAGACTTAGAATAGGAATTTCAAGCCATTATAAAAATTTTAATCAAATTGATTTTGTTTTAGGCAAATTAAATGATGATGAAAAAAGAGAGTTGTTCTCAATTTTTCCAAAAATATGTAAGGTTATTATTTCCTTTGTAATGAATGGAATTGACTCTACAATGAATAGTTATAATTTAAAAAAATAGTTATTAGATAAATTGATAACAAAAAGTTTTAAAGAATA
>CAZBCJ010000005.1:4549-28148 GCA_964490545.1 uncultured Flavobacteriaceae bacterium
GATTTCACGTTTAAATATTTAGAAGAAAACGAGATTGAAATAAAATAGACTTTAATTATTAATTTAGATTTAACTAAATTTATATAAAATGCTAAAGGTATCTTACATAATTGAGAATAAAAAGAAAGTAATTAATGCTTTATCAAAAAGAAACTTCGATGCAACTAAAATTATTGGTAGATTAGAAGATTATAATTCTAAGAGAAAAAAAATTCAATTAGAACTTGAAAATATTCTTTCCGAATCTAATAAATTATCTAAGGAGATTGGTATATTAATTAAGTCTGGCAATAAAAACCAGGTTGATAAAATAAAAGAACAAACAGTAAAATTTAAGGAAACTTCAAAGGAATTAAATTCTGAATTAAATTTAATTAAAAGCAAAATACTAGATCTTTTATTTACAATTCCTAATATTCCAAATGAGGATATTCCAATCGGTAATGGTGAGGGGGATAATGTAGAAGTTTTCAACAGTGGAGATTTACCTAAGTTAGACTCAAATGCGCTTCCACACTGGGATTTAGCAAAGAAATACGATATAATTGATTTTGAGCTTGGAAATAAAATTACAGGTTCTGGATTCCCGGTCTACAAAGGAATGGGAGCAAAATTGCAACGTTCTTTGATTACATTTTTCATTGACATGAATATAGATGCTGGTTATAATGAAGTTCAAATTCCATATTTAGTTAATGAAGAATCTGGAATTGGAACTGGCCAGCTTCCTGATAAGGAAGGTCAGATGTATCACATTGAGAAGGATAATCTTTATCTTATTCCAACTGCTGAGGTTCCTGCAACTAATATATTTAGAGATGTGATTTTAAATGAAAATGAACTTCCAAAACTTATAACGGCATTTAGTCCATGCTTTAGAAGAGAAGCTGGCAGTTATGGAGCTCATGTTAGAGGTTTAAACAGATTACATCAATTTGATAAAGTTGAAATTCTTAGAGTTGAACATCCTGAAAAATCTTACGATGCATTTGAGGTAATGGTTGAACAAGTGAAACTGATAATTGATAAACTTGGGTTACCTTATAGAATACTTAAATTATGCGGATCTGATTTAGGATTTACATCAGCATTTACATATGATTTTGAAGTATATTCTGCAGCACAGAAGAAGTGGCTTGAAGTTTCTTCTGTATCAAATTTTGAATCTTATCAATCTAATAGGCTTAAGTTAAGATATAGAGATTCTGATGGCAATATTAACCTTGCACATACTCTTAATGGAAGTGCCTTAGCTTTACCAAGAATTTTTGCTACTATAATTGAAAATTTTCAAACTAAAAAAGGCATAGTAATACCAGAAGTATTAATTCCATATACTGGTTTTTCAATCATAAATTAATCTTATATGATTCGAAATGTTAAACCCAAAAAAAGTCTTGGTCAACATTTCCTAAATGACAAGAATATAGCAGCCAGAATTGTTGACTCTATTTCATATAAGGGATATAGTAATTTACTAGAAATTGGTCCAGGAACTGGGATATTAACAAGGGAATTAATTAAGAAAAAAATAAATTTAAAAGTAATTGAAATTGATAATGAATCTGTTGAATACTTGAATCAAAATATAATTTCTTTAAGGAATAATATTATAAATGAAGATTTTTTAAAAATTAATTTATCCAATGTGTTTGATGGGAAACCTTATGCTATTATTGGAAATTTCCCATATAATATTTCTTCTCAAATAGTTTTTAAAATTTTAGAATCAAGAAAGATTATTCCAGAATTTTGTGGAATGTTTCAAAAGGAAGTTGCCGAAAGAATTTGTGAGGATTTTGGAACTAAGAAATATGGAATACTTTCAGTATACTCTAAAGCCTTTTATTCTACTAATTATCTTTTTACTGTACCCCCTAATGTTTTTTATCCCAAACCTAAAGTAAGCTCTGCAGTTGTTCAATTTATTAGAAAGAAGCACTATAGGCTAGACTGTGATGAAATTTCTTTTTTTAAGATAGTAAAAACTGCTTTTAACCATCGAAGAAAAACTTTAAGAAATAGCTTAAAAGTTTTCAATTTAAGTGATAATTTAAGAGAAGATAGTATCTTTGACCTACGTCCAGAACAATTATCTATTGAAAATTTTGTTGTACTGACTAATTTAATTGATTCTGACACTAAAAATTTAATCCTTGAGAAAAAAGAATCAAAATAAGAAATTCCAGATCACAGATCAGTTAATTAATGAGATAGTTAATCTTGTTGATAGTAATGATGAGAATAAATTACGCAATAAATTTGATGAGCTACATCATGCTGATGTAGCTGAGATATTAGAGGAACTCCACTTTGATCAAGCTACATATATTATTAAGCTATTAGACAGTGAAGAAACATCTGATATTTTAATTGAATTAGATGATGACTATAGAGAAAAAATTCTTAAAAATTTATCTACTAAAGAAATAGCAGAGGAGGTTGAGGAATTAGATACTGATGATGCAACAGATATAATTGCAGAATTACCTGAAGATAGACAAAAAAAGGTAATCTCAAAGATTGAGGATAAAGACCATAAAGCTGATATAAAAGAATTACTTAAGTATGATGATGATTCAGCTGGGGGGTTAATGGCAAAAGAGTTAATCAAGGTTAACGAAAATTGGTCTGTCACAAGATGTGTTAAAGAAATGAGATTACAGGCATCTGAAGTCACTAGAGTACATTCCGTATATGTAGTTGATAATAATGATATATTATTAGGAAGGCTTTCATTAAAAGATTTATTAGTTGCCAACCCAAAATCAAATATTAAGTCAATTTATATTTCTAACGTTGATTTTGTAAATGTAAATGATTCAGGAGAACATGTTGCTAGTATTATGCAAAAATATGATTTGGGAGCAATTCCAGTGGTTGACGACAAAAAAATGTTATTAGGCAGAATTACAATTGATGATATAGTTGACCTAATTAAGGAGGAGGCTGAAAAAGATTACCAATTAGCTGCCGGTATTACTCAGGATGTAGACGTAGATGACTCAATTTATAAACTTTCATGGGCAAGACTTCCATGGTTATTTTTAGGATTATTAGGCGGTATTGGTGCCGCAGCTGTTATGGGCGGTTTTGAAGAGGTTTTACTGCAGTACAAAATATTATTTTACTTTACTCCATTGATTGCCGCGATGGCAGGTAATGTAGGAGTTCAATCAAGTGCAATCATAGTGCAAGGATTAGCAAATAATGATGTAAAGGATAGTATTAATAATAGGCTATTTAAGGAAACTTTATTATCAATATTGAATGGAATAATTTTAGCAGCTTTTTTATTTGTTTTCATTTACTTATGGCGTAATGAAATAGATGTTGCTCTTGCTATATCTTTATCTTTGGTGGTGGTAATAATTCTAGCTGGAATTGTAGGTACATTTATCCCTTTATTTTTAAATAAAAGAGGAATAGATCCCGCAATAGCAACTGGACCATTTATTACAACAGGTAATGATATTTTCGGAATATTAATTTACTTTTTAATAGCTAAACTTATACTTCAATTTTAGTTTAATTTTACTTTCCTATGAAAAATGTATTAGTATTATGCACTGGTAATTCATGTAGAAGTCAAATTGCCCATGGTTACCTTAATTCTTATTGCAAAGGGAAAGCTAATATATATAGTGCTGGAATAGAGGCCCTTGGACTTAATCCAATTGCAATTGAGGTAATGAAGGATGATGGTATAGATATTAGTGCTAATTCATCAAATAATGTACAAGAATATCTGTCTATTAATTTTGATTTTATCTTAACTGTATGCAGTCATGCTCATGAAAACTGTCCATTTTTTCCTAGCATAAATGCAGTAAGAATTCATAAGAACTTTATGGACCCTTCAACATTTGATCTGTCTGAAAAAGAAAGTATAAATAAATTTATTTTAGTAAGAGATCAAATAAAAGAGTTTTGTTTAAATTTTGCTAATGATAATTTTTAATAGCTTCATTATTTAGATGAATTATATTCCAATCACTAATTAATTTAGCTCCTTTTCTTTCATAAAATTTAATAGCTTTTTTATTCCAATCAATAACCTCCCAGGAAATTCTTTTTACATTCATTTGTTTTCCAAATAAGATTACTTTATCAAGTAATAAAGCCCCAATTCCTTTATTCCTCATATTTTTAGTTACTATTAAATCTTCAAGATGAACGGTCTTCCCTTTCCATGTGGAATATCTATTGTAAATAATAGCCATACCTTCTACTTTTGAATTTACTTCTGCTACAAAACAATGAAACAGTGGATTCTCTCCAAATCCATCATTAACTAAATCGCTCTGATTTACTTCAACCTCTTGTGGTAATTTCTCATACACAGCAAGTTCCATAATCAATTCATGGACACGACTCATATCTCCTTTTTTTGCTTTACGTATAGTTATATCCATAATTAATTTTAATTGTCTAAATTATATAATTTTTTTCTAAATAAATTAAATAGTATTTTTAGTTGTTCAATGCAAAACAAAAATCAAACATTAGATGAATTTATTATAAATAATCAAAATTCATTTAAATACTCTTCTAGCGAATTCTCTAGACTAATAAATTCTATTACACTAGCTGCTAATGTGGTAAATCATAAACTTAATAAAGCTGGTCTTGTTGATATTATTGGTGAAACCGGAAAAACTAATGTTCAAGATGAAAAACAACAAAAACTTGATGTTTATGCTAACAATAAATTTAGAGATACATTAATTAATAGGAATATTATATGTGGTTATGCTAGTGAGGAGGATGAAAGTTTTATTTCAGTTAATAGCGATGATAAAAATAATCAGAATAGCTATATAGTTCTAATAGATCCTTTAGATGGATCATCAAATATTGATGTGAATGTATCTGTTGGTACAATTTTTTCAGTTTATAGAAGAATTAGTGAAATTGGCAATAGTGTTTCAATAGATGATTTTTTACAAAAAGGAAGAAACCAAGTTGCAGCAGGTTATATTATATATGGGACATCAACAATGCTTGTATACACTAATGGAGATGGGGTAAATGGATTTACACTAGATCCAGCTATAGGTTCATTTTATCATTCACATGCTAATTTAAAATTTCCTAAAAAAGGATCTATTTATTCTGTTAATGAAGGAAATTATTTGCAGTTTCCTGATTATGTAAAGAAATATTTGAAATTTTGTCAAATGGAGGAAGATAACAGGCCGTATACTTCTAGATATATTGGTTCACTTGTTTCAGATTTTCATAGGAATTTGATCAAGGGAGGTATATTTATGTATCCAAGTACATCAAAAAACCCAAAAGGGAAATTAAGATTACTTTATGAATGCAATCCAATATCATTTATTTGTGAGCAAGCTGGAGGCTTAGCTATAGATGGAGAAGAAAACATATTAGATATTCAGCCAGAGGCTTTACATCAGCGAGTACCATTTTATTGTGGAAGTGAAAAAATGATAAACCAAGTTCAGACATTTATAAAAAATAGCAAATAAGATCTAATAATACATTCTACTTATATATATTTGCTGAAATTTTTTGATTGATAAAAAATCCTATCACTAAAATTTTTTCAGAGTCTTTGCAAGTGCAAAAACTAGGGAATTCTATTGCCCAAAATGAAAAAAAATTATCAATTAAAGGAACAGTAGGTTCTTCATTTGCTTTTATAGTTTATTCAATATTTAAAAATCTTAAAAGATCAATTTTTTTAATTTTTTCTGATAAGGAAGAGGCAACATATTTTTTAAATGATGTAGAAACTATTGATGAAAATTTAAATATTTTATTTTTCCCTAGTATAGGAAGAGAACCATATAATGATTATAATATTAGCACCTATAATTTACTACAGAGAACTGAGGTTTTAAACTATTTGTATATGAATGAGCTTGAGGATAGTATAATAATTACCTATAATGATGCTATTGCAGAAAAAATTCTACTAGCTAATGAGTTAAATAAACTAACACTAGATATTAATTTAAAACAACACATTTCTCTTGATTATATTAATTCGAAACTATTTGAATTAAATTTCCAAAAACAAGATTTTGTTTCTGAGCCTGGAGATTTTTCTGTTAGAGGTGGTATAGTTGATGTGTTTTCTTTTTCTAATGAGAGGCCATACAGAATTGAATTTTTTGGAGATGAAATTAATAGAATTAGGACGTTTGACACTAATACGCAATTATCTGAATCAAGTCATTCATCTATTAAAATTACTTCCAATATTCAATCAAGTTATAATATACAAGGCAGGGATAATATTATTAATATATTACAGGATAGCACAATAATATTTACAAAGAATTTAGAATTATTACTATCTAATATTAATAATAATTTTCAACTTTCTATACAAAATTTTGACACTATAACAGATAAGGGTAATATTTTGTCTCCTGATATTTTATATTCTAGTCCTGATGATGTTTTAGACTCTATTAATAAATTTAGGTTAATTGAATTTGATTCTATAAAGCATAAATCTACAGATCAGATTGAATTTTCTTTTATCCCTCAGCCATCTTTTAATAGAAGTTTTAAAATACTAATTGATAATCTAAATACAAATAGTAGCAAAGGATATACTAACTATATATGTTGCACAAGCAAACAGCAAGAGATAAGATTAAACGAAATTTTCAATGACTTAGAATCGGATGTGAATTATAAAACTTTAATCATGCCGCTTTCATCAGGATTTATCGATAATGAAAATAGATTAGCATGTTATACGGATCATCAAATTTTTGAAAGGTATCATAAGTTTAGATTTAAAAAAAGGTATTTCAATAAAAGAGCAATAAGCTTAAAACAAATTAATAAGTTAAGTAAAGGCGACTATATTACTCATATTGACCATGGAATAGGAATCTTTGGAGGATTACAAAAAATAGAAGTTGATGGAAAAATACAAGAGGCTATTAAATTAATTTATGGGGAAAGGGATGTTTTATATTTAAGCATCCATTCCTTATATAAGATATCAAAATATAATGGTAAAGAAGGAAAGTCTCCAAGAATATATAAATTAGGCAGTAAGGCATGGGCATTATTAAAACAAAAGACTAAGTCAAGGGTAAAAGAAATTGCTTACGATTTAATTAAATTATATGCTGAAAGAAAGAGAAGGAAAGGGTTTAGATATTCTACTGATACTTTTTTGCAAACTGAATTGGAAGCTTCTTTTATTTATGAAGACACTGATGATCAAATAAAAGTAACTAGAGAAATTAAGTCTGATATGGAAAGTGATCAGCCAATGGACAGATTGGTTTGTGGAGATGTTGGTTTTGGAAAGACAGAGGTTGCCATAAGAGCTGCATTTAAGGCAGTTGATAACAATAAACAAGTAGTTATATTAGTACCAACAACAATATTGGCTTTTCAACATTATAAAACTTTTACTAGTAGGTTAAAAGAATTTCCTATTTCTATAGACTATTTAAATAGATTTAGATCTTCAAAAGAAAAAAGTGATATTATTTATAATTTATCTAATGGTAAAATTGATATAATTATTGGGACACATCAGATAATAAATAAAAATATTAAATATAAAGATATAGGACTATTAATTATTGATGAAGAACAAAAATTTGGTGTAGCAGTTAAAGAGCAATTAAAAACTTTAAAAGAAAATATAGATATATTAACGCTCTCAGCAACTCCTATCCCCAGAACACTTCAATTTAGCTTAATGGCTGCAAGAGACTTGTCAATTATTAGTACCCCTCCACCTAATAGATATCCAATAGATACTCAGGTGATAAGATTTGATAATAAAATTATAATGGATGCTATAAATTATGAAATAATTAGAGGCGGACAGGTTTTTTTTGTAAACAATAAGATTAATAATATTGATGAAATTGCCGATTTGCTTAAAGCATTAGTCCCGGATGCTAAAATTGAAGTTGCTCATGGTAGACTAAAAGGAAAAAAATTAGAGGAATTAATGATTAGGTTTATCAATGGAAATTCTGATGTCTTAGTTAGTACAACTATTATTGAAAGTGGTTTGGATGTTCCAAATGCTAACACGATTTTCATTAATAATGCAAATTATTTCGGTTTAAGTGATCTACATCAAATGAGAGGTAGAGTAGGTAGAAGTAATAAAAAAGCATTTTGCTATTTAGTTACACCAGAATATTCAACAATGACTCATGAAGCAAGGAAAAGAATAACAGCTTTAGAGCATTATTCTGAATTAGGTAGTGGGTTTAATATTGCTATGAAGGATTTAGAAATTAGAGGTGCTGGAGATTTATTAGGAGGAGAGCAATCTGGTTTTATTAATGAAATGGGATTTGAAACTTATCAGAAAATTTTAGATGAAGCAATAGAAGAATTGAAAAATAAGGAATTCAAGGAATTAGATATCCCTCAAGAAAAATTGAATAAAAGACAACTTAATTTTGACACAGATTTTGAATTACTTTTCCCTGATTATTATATTAATTCTAACTCAGAAAGATTAAAATTATACTCAGAATTAAATAAAATTAAAACAAATAATGATTTGGCACTTTTTAATAATAATCTAATTGATAGATTTGGAAAATTGCCATTACAAGTAATTGATCTATTAAAAAGTATTGAATTAAAATGGATAGGAGTAAAGCTAGGGTTTGATAAGATTATACTAAAAAAAAATACATTGATATGTCATTATATTGGAAATTCTGAAGATACGAATGATAGTAAAAATTTTAAAGCATTAATTACTTTTGTTAATGCAAATTCTGAATTATCTGACATTTCAGAAAAAAACACAAAGAACGGCAGTAGAATGGTCATTAAATTTTTCAAGATCTTTTCTATAAATTCAGCTTATGAATTATTAGAAAAAATTATAAAAATTCAATAGTAGACTTTGAATTATTAACATCCATAATTATGTCTCTTCCAAGAATTATAGGCATATTTAATTCTTCATGTCCGGCGGGAAAATCAAATAGAACTGGAAAATCAAATTCTTTAACAGCATCTAAAATAATTTCTTTGATGTTTTTACCGAAGGGTGTAGTATTTTTTCTAAGATCACTAAAATCTCCAACTATGAGTCCATTACAGTTATCAAAATAGCCAGCTCTCTTCAGAGATATTAGCATCCTATCAATATGATAATGATACTCTCCAAGATCCTCTATAAATAATATTTTCCCTTCAGTATTAATTGAAGATTTTGATCCTATTAAACAGTGAAGTAAGGTTAAATTTCCTCCTACAATTTTTCCTGATCTTTTCCCCAATTTATTTTCTGGTATATGATTGAGATTGTATGATAATTTTTTACCAAATAAAACATCTTTTAATGCTTTTATGGATCTATCATTATTAATGTCTTTATCCTCTAGGCTCTTACACATTATGCCATGTATTGATTCGCTTCCTAGAATATTTAAGTCATTATGAATTGCTGTAATATCAGAATAGCCTATTATCCATTTGGGTTTCTCTAAATATTTAGAATAATCAAGATCATCAATAATTCTCATAGCTCCATAACCACCCCTTGCACACCAAATTGCACTTATAGTTTTATCGTCTAGTGCTTTTTGAAAATCTTTAGTTCTTTCTTCATCAGTTCCTGAAAAATGACCATAATTATTAAAAACATTTTTTCCAATAATGACATTCAATTCCCAGCTTTCTAAAAGTTTTTTGGCTTTTTTTATGTAATTTTCTTGATCATTAAGGACACCTGATGGAGCTACTATTGCAATAGTATCTCCAGCTTTAAGATATTCAGGTCTAATCAAATCATTGTCCATCTTTTTTAAATTTTTTGAAGAAATTTCGGTTGTTGCATTTATTGTTATCAAAATTGTAAAAAATAAGTAAAATAACTTGTTTAAATTCATAATTTTATTTTTAATAAATATAAAAGAACTTACTAAAATTACCCTTCTTATTAAGGGGCAAAATGTTTACATTTACTAATATAATCAATAAATATTGAAGAAAACTTTCACTATAACGGCCGCACTCCCTTATACTAATGGGCCTATTCATATAGGACATTTAGCAGGGGTGTATATACCTGCGGATATTTTTTCAAGATTTATGAGATTAATAGGAAATGATGTTGCATATATATGTGGAAGTGATGAGCATGGAGTGCCAATTAGTATAAAAGCCAAAAAAGAGGGTTTAATGCCAAAAGATATTGTAGACAGATATCACAGAAATATAAAAAAATCGTTTAAAGACTTTGGAATTTCTTTTGATAATTATTCTAGAACGTCTTCAAAACTACATCATAAAACTGCATCTGATTTTTTTCTAAATTTATATGATAATAATTTTTTTAAGGAAATAACTACAGAACAATTTTTTGATTTAGAAGCAAATCAGTTTTTACCGGATCGATTCGTAGTAGGCATTTGTCCTAAATGCAATTATGAAAAATCTTATGGAGACCAGTGTGAAAAATGCGGAACTAGTCATAATGCAATAGATCTTATTGATCCAAAATCATCAATAAGTGGTAATTCTCCATCACTTAAGGAGACTACGCATTGGTATTTAAAATTAGATGAGTTCCAACCTTTTTTTGAAGATTGGATATTAAAACAGCATAAATCTGATTGGAAACAAAATGTATATGGCCAGTGTAAATCATGGTTAGATGATGGATTAAAACCAAGAGCTGTTACAAGGGATTTAGATTGGGGTGTCTCTGTACCTCTAAAGGATGCTAACGGAAAGGTTTTATATGTTTGGTTTGACGCACCTATTGGTTATATATCCTCAACTAAGGAATGGGCCGATAAGAACAATTTAGATTGGGAAAAGTATTGGAAGAATCCTCAAACAGAATTGATTCACTTTATCGGAAAGGATAATATTGTATTTCATTGTATAATTTTTCCTGCAATGCTTAAAGCTCATGGAGAATATATTCTTCCAAAAAATGTTCCTGCTAATGAATTTCTAAATTTGGAAGGAGCGAAAATATCTACATCTAATAATTGGGCTGTATGGTTGCCCGATTATTTAAAGGAATTCCCAAATAAACAAGATGCTTTAAGATACGTATTAACAGTAAATGCACCTGAAAACAAGGATAACGATTTTACATGGAAAGATTTTCAGGCAAGAAACAATAATGAATTAGTAGCAATTTATGGGAATTTTATTAATAGAGTTGTAGTTCTAACAAATAAGTATTATGACGGTGTTATTCCTAAACCAATTGACTTTGATAAGGAAGATTTGCAAGTTTTACAAAAAGTAAATGAATCGGTAGTATTAATTAATAAACTTGTTGAGAAATTCAAGTTTAGAGAATCTTGTAATGAGTATATAAATATAGCTAGGCATGGAAATAAATACTTGGCTGATCAGGAGCCGTGGAAAATTTTCAAAACTGATCTAAAAAGAGTTAATAATATAATATTTGTATCACTTCAAATTTCATCTATTTTGGCTACTTTAGGAGAGCCTTTTTTACCTTTTGCCTCTAATAAATTAAAGAAAATACTTAATCATAATAACCATGATATTAAATGGGAATGGGGAAAAATCATAGCCGAGGATCTATTAATAAAACCAGGTATTAGAATTAATGAACCAGAATTATTATTTACAAAAATTGAGGATTCAGAAATAGAATTTCAACTTGAAAAATTAAGAAAATCAAAAATTAGTTAGCAGACATTAGTATCCACTTATATTTGCATATCTATTTAAAATAAATTATCTAATTTTTTTTTGTCAATTGATTGGCTTGCAATTAATCCCAATTCTTTAATCCATAGATTTAGATTTTTAAACCTCATGTCTTTTGTTAAACCCTTGTTATATCTGAAATAGATTTGTTGTATAATTACAGCAATTTTAAACAAACCATATACATAATAAAAAGTTAAATTATTAATGTTAATTTTTGCTTTTAATGCATATTGATTAACAAACTGATCTCTTGTAGGGTTACCCTCAACTGATGATGGATTAAGATTTAGTTTTTTCATAAAATCTGGATCATTATGATTTATCCAATAACCAAGTGTTGTTCCTAAATCCATTAAAGGATCTCCAATTGTTGACATTTCCCAATCTAAAACTGAAATTATTTTATTTATATTCTTGGAATTTAAAACAATGTTATCATATTTATAATCATTGTGTATTAATGAAGCTGAACTCTCTTCAGGAATATTATTTAACAACCATTTTGCAGCTTTTTCTAAATTAGCACATTCACTTACTATAGAATTATTATATCTTTTTATCCAACCTTTAATTTGTCTTAAATTATATCCATCTATTTTTCCAATTTCATTTAATTTTGATTTATGTATATCAATTGAATGAAGCTCAACAAAATTATTAATAAAATTATTTGCTATTTCACCCATACTGTCTTTATCTAGTTTATTGATAATTTTAGAGTTTCCCCTGATGATAACCCCATTAATTTTTTCCATTAAGTAAAATGGAGCTCCAATAACTTTTACATCTTCACAATACGATATAACTTTTGGAATTTTATTAAAAAAAGGAAAGAGTTTTGATAAGATATTAAACTCTCTAAACATATCGTGCCCTGTTTTTATTTTAGCACCATGAGGAGGTCTTCTTAATACAAATTCATCTTTGTCAATTTTAATTAAATAGGTAAGATTTGAAAAACCATTTGGAAATTGAGAGATTTCAATATTACCTTTTATCGATAATATTTTAGTTAAGTATTCTTGTAAATTTGAAGAATTTATTTCTTCTCCTTGTCTAATTTTAGCGGCTTTATCAATATAGTTTTCGTACATAATTAGACATCTCTATATTTTTTTAGGATTTGTCTTGCAACTCTACTTTTATGAACTTCATCTGCACCATCATATATTCTTGCTGCTCTTTCGTGCCTATAGTATGAAGCAAGTATAGTATCATCAGTTACTCCAAGAGCTCCATGAACCTGAATAGCATAGTCTACAACCTTTTGTAGAACATTAGCACAATAGAACTTAATTATTGATATTTCATTTCTAGTTTTATATACTCCTTGTGAATCAATTTTATGTGCAGTGTCCTTAATCATTAATCTTGCAGCATTAATCTCTGCTCTACATTCAGCAATCCAATTTTGAATTGTTTGTTTGTCTGCAAGTAATTGGCCATGTGCTAGTTCTCTACTAGCGGCTCTTTTACACATCAAATCAAATGAACGTTCACACATACCTATCCAGCGCATACAATGGTGTATTCTTCCTGGGCCTAATCTCTTTTGTGCTATTGAAAATCCTTCTCCATCTCCACCTAGCACATTTGAGAGTGGAACTTTCACATTTTCAAATTTAATTTCAGCATGGCTTTCCCAACCTCCACCAGGGTGCCCCATTACAGATATATTTCTAATAAATTTAACTCCTTCTGAATCTGTAGGAACAATTATTTGACTTGCTTTTTTGTATGGATTTTCATTATTAGGATCTGAAATTAACATTACTATAGCAAATTTTGCTCCATCAAAACTAGAGGTAAACCACTTGTGTCCATTTATTATATAATTGCCATTTTCTTTAGTTGCAAGAGTTCCCATATTTACAGGATTTGATCCAGCAAAATTAGGTTCAGTCATAGCAAAACAACTTCTTATTTTGCCATCTAGAAGTGGATTTAAATATTTTTCTTTTTGTTCTTCAGTACCAAACTCTATTAATATTTCCATATTCCCTGCATCTGGGGCTTGACAATTAAAGACATAAAAACCATATGGACTAGCACCTAGAATTTCGCTAATCTCTCCATGTTGTTCAAGAGTTAGTCCTAGTCCTCCATATTCTTTTGGGATTTGAGGGAGCCAAAGCCCCATCTTTTTAACTTTTCCTCTTAGTTCATTTAGTTTTGGTAATTTTTCTTCCCAACTTGAATCCAAGATCCAGGGTTCTAAAGAAAACAATTCCTTTTCAACAAATTCTTTTATAGTATTCTTTATTTCTTTAAAATCCATAATTAATTATTTCCCTTTAAAATTTGGAATTCTTTTTTCTACAAATGCAGTAACTCCTTCTATGTGATCTTTACTCTTAAATGCAATTATCTGTTTTTTAGCTTCAAATGCTATAGTATCATGCAAACTATTATTAATTGAAAACATCATATCTTCTTTAGTTATGCCAATTGCCAAAGTTGGTTTTTTAGCTAATTCCTTTGCCCAATTAACCGCTTCTTCTAATATTTTGTCATCTTCAACTAATTTGTTTGTTAATCCAAGTTTATAACAATCTTCTCCATTAATTTTTTTACCACTAGTAGCTATTTCTAGTGCCTTACTATATCCAACTTGTCTAGCTAATAGCCAACTACCCCCACCATCTGGACCAATAGCAATATTTATAAATGCATAATAAATAGAACTACTATAGCCCATTACTCTAAAGTCACATGCTAATGCAAATGATGCACCAACACCTGCAGCACTTCCATTAATAGCTCCTATAATTGGTATGTTCAATTGTGTGAATTTATTAATTAAAGGTTGATATGTTTCAATTATATAGTTGCTTCTTTTTTCTGGAGTCAAATCTTCACCAAAAAGGGTCATATCAGCTCCAGCACAAAAACCTCTTCCAGATCCATTAATAACCATACATTTAATATTGTCATCTTCACTAGCTTTATCAAATGCATTATTAAGACCATCAATTATATCTTCATTGACAGCATTGTATCTTTCAGGACGATTTAATGTTACAATTGCGATGCCATCTTCTATTTTATATAATACTGATTCCATCTTTAATTTTTATTTATAAGCTATAGAAATAAACTCAGCTACACATGCTGGTTTTTCTTGATCTTTTAATTCATAAATGATCTTTAATTTATACTTAATTCCACCTTTGATATCTTCAAATGAAATTACTGAAATTCTAGCTCTAATTGAAGAATTAACCCTTGTAGCATTCATAAATCTAACTTTATCGCATCCATAATTAACTGCCATACTTACATTATTAAGTTTAAGAGTCTCGTAACAAAACTTAGGGGCAAGTGATAATACTAAGAATCCATGAGCTACAGGCTTTTTGTATGGAGAATGTTTTTCACATAGTTCAGGGCTAATATGAATCCATTGATTATCATCAGTAATTTTTGCAAAAGTGTTTATTTGATCTTGTGTTATTGTAGTCCATTCTGAAAGTCCAATTTCCTTGCCAACATAATTTTTTAGATCAGATAATTCATTAACCTCTGTAGAATAAGCTTTATTTATAATATTTTGTTCTGACATTTTATTCTTTTTATTATGTTGAAATCATATGACCTCCATCAGCAACAAATATTGATCCGGTACAATAATTAGATGCTTCTGAAGCAAGGAAACATGCTAATCCTGCCATGTCATCTGGTTCAGCAATTTTTCTTAATGGTAAATCATTTTTTACTTTACTTAGCACGTTTTCATTAGTCCATAGAGCTGAACTAAATTTAGTTTTTATTAGTCCTGGACATATAGCATTCGATCTAATTCCAAATTTTCCCCATTCTTTAGCCTGTGATTTTGTAAGCATGATTAATGCAGATTTACTAATACTATATATTCCTAAATTTTCGCTCGGTTTAAGGCCCTCAACTGAGGCGATATTAATAATACTTCCACAACTATTTTTTTTCATAAAAGGAAGACACTTATTTGCTAATTGATGAGGAGCTTTCAAATTTACATTAATAACTTTATCAAATAATTCATTATCTGTGTCTGCTAATTCACCATAAAAAGGATTAGTTGCTGCATTATTAACCAAAATATCTATTCTTCCAAAAGTTTTAGCTACTGAATTGACTAAGTTAATTATATCTTCATCCTTTCCAACATGACATTGAATTGGTAAGATATTTTCTTGACCTAATTCTTTTGCAACTTCTTCCAAAGAATTCTGATTTCTAGAACTTATAGCTACTTTTGCTCCAAATTCAACAAAACCTTTAGCAATAGATTTTCCTATTCCCTTACTTGCACCGGTTATTATGGCTACTTTTCCCTCTAGATTAAATTTATTTTTTATTGATTCTTTCATATACTAATACTACATTGTCATTGCTCCTCCATTTGCATGTAATACAATACCGCTAACAAAACTAGCTTCTTTTGAAGCAAGGAACAGATATACATGACCCATATCTTCGGGAGTACCAATTCTGCCAACAGGAATCATTGCAATACCTGCTTTAACAATTTCTGGAGGTATTGAAGCAGTCATTTCAGATTTAATAAAACCAGGAGCTACTGCATTAACTGTTATATTATATCTTCCTGTTTCTTTACAAAGAGCTCTTGTGAATCCAGCAATTGCAGCTTTAGAAGCAGCATAATTAGCTTGTCCAAATGCTCCTTGAAAAGCATTAATTGATGATGCATTTATAATTCTTCCATATTTTGCTTCTTTCATATGAGGCAATACTGCTCTTGTAGTTATGTATAATGAATTAATATTTACATCAATTACGCTATCCCATTCATCCCTTGACATCTTTAAAAATGATCTATCTCTTATAATTCCAGCATTATTGATTAAAATATCGATTTTTCCGTATTCACTGATTAATTTTTCAACAGCTTTATCTACTGATGACTGATCTGATACATTTACATTTTGAAAAATTATTTCCCCCCCTTCGTCTTTTATTCTATCAGCAGTATTTTGACCCTCATCTATGATGTCCCATAAAGCCACCATAGCTCCTTCATTACAGAAAACTTTACATATTCCCTCTCCAATTCCTCTAGCCCCACCAGTTATAATAGCTACTTGACCATTTAATTTACCCATAATTAAAAAATTATATTAATACTTATTATATTTTACTTTTTTCTGCTTCATAATCCTTGCCGTCAATAATAATTTTGGCAATTATATCTCTCATAATTTCAGAAGTTCCTCCTCCAATTGTTCCAACCCTAGAATCTCTATACATTCTTGCCATTGGATAATCTTCAGTATATCCATTTCCACCAAAAAATTGTAGACATTGGGTAGAGACTTTTTCATGTAATTCAGTGCAAAGTAGTTTGCCCATAGAACAGAGTTTTACGTCATATATTTTTTTGTCATATAGACTGCAGCAATAGTAGCTAAATACTTTTAATGCTTCTATTTCAGATGATAATTGCGCAATTCTATGTCTTAATACTTGGAGTTTATTAATACTTTTTCCAAATGCTTTTCTTTCATTCATGTAATTTAATGATTCAGAAATTGCAAATTCCATTGTAGCAATACTACTAGGCATGAAACAAAGCCTTTCTAATTGTAAGCCATTCATTAGATAGTAGAACCCTTTTCCTTCTTCGCCTACAAGATTTTCTGATGGGACAACTACATTATCAAAGCTTAGTTCTGCTGTATCAGATGAACGCCACCCAAGTTTGTCAATTTTGGTTTTAGTTATTCCAGGTGAATCTAAATCTATAACTAACAAACTGATTCCTTTTGATCTAGCTGCTGGATCAGTTTTCACAACCGTGACTATAAAATCCCCATACACTCCATTGGTAATAAATGTTTTTGATCCATTCACAATATAATTATCTCCTTTTTTTATAGCATTTGTTTGAATATTTTGAACATCAGATCCAGTGTTAGGTTCTGTAATTCCAATACAGCTTATTAAATTACCAGATATTATCCCTGGAAGATATTTGCTTTTCAGCAGATCACTTCCATATTTTAGGATATATGGTCCAGACATGTATTGTACCGCTTGCTGAGTTATTGTAAAGCCTCCTGAATTTAGTCTAGCCATTTCTTCATTTAGAACTACTTCAAAGAAGAAATCTAGATTACCTCCACCATATTTCTCTGGATATGATAGGCCAAGAAATCCCATTTTCCCCATTTTTTTCCAAATTTCTTTAGGAATTTTTCCATCATTTTCCCATTTATTTAAATTTGGTTTAACTTCTCTTTTTAGAAAATCCCTAAGGCTTTTTCTAAACATTTCATGTTCTTCGGAAAAATAATTCATTTTATTATTTATTTAATTAGTATCCTTTCTTCTTTTTCTTCTTCTTCTTCTTCTTCTTCTTCTTTGTAGATAATGATATAGTTCCTAAATCAGAATCTCCGTCAAAAGATAAAGTAATTGTAGTATAGCGTAAATAAGAAATTTCAATCTCTCCAGAATCTCCTGTTATCTTAAGTAAAAAATTACCATCAAAGTCTGATATTGTTTTATTAGTTGTACCTTTTTCAATAATACTTGCACCTGGAAGAGGAGCATTTATTTTTTCATCCATAACAGTACCTGATACTACAGTTTGTGCTATAGTAGTTGTTAAAGATAAAAACATAAAAGGAACAAGAATTTTGAATTTTATTCCCATATCACAGCTTCACTATTTTCATGCCATTGCTTATATTTAGACATAAATTTTTCATCTATTTTAACCCTTTTAATTTTCAGTGTAGGAGTACACAGACCATTTTCGGGTGTCCATGCCTCTTTCATAATAACAATGGTTGAAACCTTTCTAAAACTTACTTGATCTTTATTTACAGATTCTAATTTATTATTAAGCTGCTGTTTTAATGTGTCTTTATCAATAGAATTAGCTCCTTCAGAAGGTACAACAAGAAGAATTGGTGCTGCTATTCCAAATCCAGCCACACACATTTGTTCAAATTCAGTAACATCTCCAAATAGTGCTTCAATTTTCCCAGGTTCAACAAATTCACCTGTAGTTGTTTTAAATGCGTCTTTGACTCTTCCAGTAATGTATAGATTGCCTTCATCATCAATTCTACCTCTATCTCCAGTATACAGCCATCCGTTTTTTATAGTGTTATTTGTAGTCTCCGGATCATTATAATATCCTTTCATTACATATGGCCCTCTCATTAATTTTTCCCCAGTTTCAGATTCTATCTTAATATCAACTTTTGGTTGTGCTTTACCAACAGACCCAGGTTTGTCAGTAATTTCTCCTGGAAGTTGAGTGCATATTGCACAATTCTCAGTCATTCCATAGCCATTGGTTATCTTCACTCCAAGCTTCCTGTACCATACTCTTTGTGATTCTTGCATTGGCGCAGCTCCAGTTACAATTGCTTTTGCTTTGCTTAATCCTAATTTTTTCTTTAAAACCATTTTAAGTAAAGAAGAAACTATAGGTATACTTAAGAGTTTATTTAACTTTTCTTGAGGGAATTTGGATAGTATACCCATTTGAAATTTTGTATATATTCTTGGGACTCCAAAGAAAACGGTTGGTTGAACAGAGCCTAGGTTTTGAGCAAATGTCTCTATAGATTCTGTAAAAGAAATGGTTCCTCCATATCTAAAACATGTCCATTCCACTACAATTCTTTCAGCAATATGATTTAATGGTAAATAAGAGAAGAATGAATTTTTTCCATTAAAATCTACTCTCAATGGATTGTGCTCTGGAGTTGTTAAGCATTCTGTATTTTCATTGGTTTGGTAATCTAGAACTACTCCCTTTGGCGTACCAGTTGTTCCAGAAGTAAATATGATTGTCCACACATCACTACGGTCTGGATAAAAATCTTCTTGTTGAGGTTCAAATTTATTAATAAAATCAAACCATTGATGACCCACAGAAATTTCTGAGCAATCCTTGTAGTGTGGAAATGCAATTAACGGCATATCATCTGGAATTCCATTTTTAATTTCATCCCATGCATTAACTTTACCCATAAAAAGGGCACTTACATCTCCAAAATGCAAGAGACTTTTTAGTTCTTTGGAATTTAATGTTGGAAAGAAAGGAACAGACACATATCCTGCCATATATATGGCTAAATCAGCAATAATCCATTCTCTACAATTTTTAGACATTAACCCAATATGACTTTTAGGAGGTAGCCCAAGAGTTTTTAATCCAGTAGCTAATTTTCTGGCCATTTGACCAGTTTCCCCCCAAGTATATTCTTCCCATTTATCACCAAATGGTTGTCTTAAAAAAGGTTTGTCTTTTAATTTTCTTTCCCATTCATAGAAATTGAATTTGAATTTATTATTGCTTTCCATTATTAGTTTTTTACTGTAGTTTTTATAATTTAGGTGTGTTCAACACCTTTTTCTATAGAAAATGAATATAGAATGTAACTTTTTTTATTTAAAACTACAAAAATATATGCATCTCGTAGTCAATAAATAGATTTTCAAATTTCTACTTCTATAGATTTTTTATGTATGATTTAGAATCTAATATTTGGCTTTGGACCTCATTAATTCTTTAAATTCTCGACTTGAAAAGTCCAAGAATTTCATTATATTAAATAAATTGCTAACAAATGAAAAATATTATAAATAATCTATTAAAATAAATTTTTATTTAATGAAAGGTAAAAAGTCAAATATTGATGTTTTAAGTTCAAATTTTATTGAAAATGAGATTTCTATGAAGAAATTATTGACGGAACTTAATTCCTATTTTAAATTATCAAAGTTAGAAGGCAATAAAGATAAAATTAAAAGAGCTAGAAGAAGAAAAAAATTACTTGCTAGAGAAAAAATAGACTTATTACTTGATAAAAATAAACCTCATATAGAATTGATGTCACTTGCTGGTTTAAAACATGAAAACGGATTTGGAGCAGGTGGAACTACAGTAGTTGTTTTAGGTTATGTTTCTAATGTTCTTTGTTTAATTAATGCAAATGTCGCAACAAGAAAGGCAGGTGCAATTGATTATGCTACAAGCTTAAAAAATCTAAGATTATCACAAATTGCTAATGAAAATAAGTTATTAACTATAAATCTAGTCGAGAGTGGTGGAGCTAATTTGCCAGATCAGGATAGGGTTTTTAATAATTACGGAAAGTTTTTTATGGAGATGTCTAGAAGATCTAAGGAAGGAATCCCAACAATTTCTGTAGTATTTGGTAATGCAACGGCAGGTGGCGCATATGTTCCTGGAATGTCTGATTATTCAATTCTCCAGAAGAATGCAGCTAAAGTCTTTTTGGCAGGACCACCATTAGTAAAGATGGCAACTAATGAAGATGCTAATGAAGAGGAATTAGGTGGGGCTCAAATGCATAGTAGTATTTCTGGCGTTTCAGATTTTTTAGCTAATGACGAAAAACATGCTATAGAAATAGCAAAAAATTTAATCAAAAAAATTAAGCAACCTGACACTAACAACTATGAGAGCGATGCATCTTCCCCAAAATTTGATAAAAATGAGATTTTAGGGATTATTCCTTCTAACTTGAAAAAAGCTTTTGATATTAGAGAGCTTGTCAAAAGATTTGTTGATGGTTCTGAATTTATTGAATTCAAGGAAAATTATGGCAGAACAATGTTTTGCTGTTGGACAAAAATTAATGGTTATCCTATTGGAATTATTGCTAATAATGGAGTAATTTTTATTGAGTCAGCAAGAAAGGCTACCCATTTTATACAATTAGCTAATAAATCTAATACTCCTTTACTATTTATTCATAATACTACAGGCTTTATGGTAGGAAAGAGATATGAACAAAATGGAATGATTAATAGTGGATCTCAATTAATTCATGCTGTTGCTGGAAGTACAGTTCCACACATTAGTCTACAGGTCGGTAATTCATATGGTGCTGGAAACTATGCAATGTGTGGTAGATCTTTTGACCCTAGGTTCCTTTTTTCATATCCAAATGTAAAATCTGGTGTCATGGGATCAGATCAGTTGTCTGGTGTTATGGAAATTATTAAAAGAAATTCAGCATCATCATTAAATAAAGCTATTGATGAAGAAAAACTTAAAATAGAAAAGGAAAAGTTGGCTGAACAGGCTGATAAAAAGGCAAGTGTTTGGCATACTACTTCTGAGGTCTGGGACGATGGAGTTATTGATCCAACAGACACCAGAAAATATTTGTCTTTAGCATTAGCAGCTGTTTACAATAATGAGATAAAGGGTTCTAGTTCTTTTGGAGTATTTAGAATGTAAAATTTGCTTATGAATTTTTATAACAAAAAGGATGTTCAAAATATAAAATCATACAGATTTGATTTTATTGAAATAAGTGAAGACAATCACGTTTTTACAATCACTTTGAATCGCCCAGAAAAGAAAAATGCATTACATCCACAAATGACTAATGAAATAGCTTTTGCTATGCATTATGCACATTTTAATAATTCTGTTTGGATAGTTGTCTTTAAGGCAAATGGTGATACATTTTGTGCAGGTGCAGATCTTAAAGCTATGATGGGAAATGTTGAACCTCATAATTCGACAATACCACTTCCTGAAAAAGAAATTTTAATTGGTGATCTTTTTCATGCTATAAGTAAACCTACAATAAGTGTTGTAGAAAAAAATGTTTATGCAGGTGGGTTTTTAATATTAGCTGGGTGTCTGTATGTTATTGCAGATAAAAATTTAAGATTCAGTCTGCCAGAAGTTAAAAGGGGGCTTTTCCCAATGCAGGTAATGGCTAGCCTAATTCAAGTAATGCAACCGAGAAAAGTTTTAGATTGGTGTGTTAGAGGATATAGTATTTCTTCAATGCAAGCAAAAGAATATGGCCTTGTAACACATCTTTCAACTCAGGATAATATTGATATTGAGCTATCTAATTTAATTAAAGAAATATTAGATAATTCACCTACAGCAATTAGGCTAGGAATAGAAGCATACAATTATATTACTAATAAACCTGATCAGCATCAATATTTATTAGAAATGTTGAATAAAGCAATAAAATCTAATGATGCTAAAGAAGGAATTAGTGCATTTAAAGAAAAAAGAAAACCAAATTGGAAAGGCAGGTAATTATTTTTAAATTTACTATGCAAGCATAGTAAATTTAACTATATTTGTTGTCTAAAAAAAATAATTATGATAAATAAGCAAGTCCTTTTTACTAAAAGACCAATTGGTACACCTGATGAATCAATTTGGAAGCATGTTGAATCTAAAGTAAGAGATTTACAAGACAATGAATTCCTAATTAAAAATCACTACATATCTTTAGATCCAGCTATGAGGGGATGGATGAATGATGCACGATCATATATTGCACCTGTTCAATTAGGAGAAGTAATGAGAGCAGGTACAGTTGGTGAGGTAATTAAATCAAGCAATGGAGATTTTAAGGTTGGTCAATTTGTTTCAGGATGGGGAGGAGCTCAAGAATATTGTATAAGTTCAGGAGATAATTACAATAAGATTTATCCTGGAGATATGCCATTAACAACATTTCTTGGATATCTTGGAATGCCAGGAATGACTGCATATTTTGGAATTTTACAGGAGGGTCAAATAAAAGAAGGTGACATAGTCTTGGTTTCAGCTGCTGCAGGGGCAGTAGGTAGTCTAGTAGGGCAAATTGCTAAAATAAAAGGCTGTAGGGTTGTTGGAATAGCTGGGGGAAAAGAAAAGTGCGACTTTCTTATTAAAGAATTAGGATTTGATGACGCAATCGATTACAAGAATGAAAATATATATACTTCAATAAAAGAAAAATGTCATAATGGATCATATTTACAATCGAATTCCTCCTAATGGTAAAATGAAAATAATGAAATAATGCAATCATGAAATAATGGCATAATGAAAAAATGAAATAATGGACTGGCCGAAGGCCAAGAAGCGCAGAAGGATGGTCAAATAATGAGATAATGATAT
>CAZBCJ010000006.1:0-27509 GCA_964490545.1 uncultured Flavobacteriaceae bacterium
GAGAGTCCATCCTTCAAATTGTTAAAATCAATTTCAACATTAACAATTAATCAAATAATAAATAAAAATCATGAAAAAAATTATATCATATGCCTTTATGGCATTATGCTTATTACATACAAATAAAATTATTTCTCAGACATCAGATGAGATAATTATAACAGAAGATTTGGATGAAGTAGTAATATCAATTCCATTCAATGAATCTAAAGAAAACAATATAATTAATGTTACAAAAGTCTCAGTTGATTTAGATAATCCACTGATGTTTCAACAAATTTCTAAATCTATTGAAAATATTCCCGGGGTATCTTTTATGACAACTGGTCCTGGAATTTCAAAACCTGTTATTAGAGGACTAAGTGGAAACAGAGTTGTTGTTTATAATCAGGGTATTAGAATGGAAAATCAACAATGGGGAGACGAACATAGTATGGGTGTCAGTGGATCAGGAATTAGCTCTATAGAGGTTATTAAGGGTCCAATGTCAATCTTATACGGAAGTGATGCAATTGGCGGTGTAATTTATACAGTGCCTGAAGAATATACAAAAGATGATGCCACTAAGGTAGATTTAAGTACCTCATACAACTCAAATTATAAAGGGAATACCACTAATTTAGGCGTAAAAGGAGGATCTAATGAATTAAAATATATTTTAAGAGGTAATATGACTGATAATGGTAATTTTCAGACTGCTGACCATGAAGTTGAAAATACTTTTATTGAAGAAAAGGACATTAAGTTAGCTTTAGGATATATCACGAAGTCTTATGAATCAAACTTTAGAATGAATATGACAGAGACAATGGTTGGAATTCCGCATGGAGAAGAACATCATGATGAGGATCATGAAGATGGTGATGATGGAGATGAAGATGAAGACCACGATGATCATGAAGAAGAGGGTGAGGCCTATATTGAGACAGAAAATATGATTTTATCATGGGAGAATATTTTTAATTTTAGTGATTCAGAGTTAAGTGTCACATTGGGCTATTCAAATAATATATTAAAAGAGTATGGGGAACACGAAGAACATGATGAGGATCACGAAGATGGGGAAGATGATGGCGAAGACGATGATGATCATGATGATCATGATGACCATGATGACCATGAAGGCGCTCATCTTGATATGGGATTAAAAACTACAAGTCTTGACTTAAAGTATAGCTTACCAAAACTAGAAAATTTAGAAACAGTAATTGGTGCAACTATTTTAAACCAAGAAAATAAAAATCATGGAGAAGAAATGTTAATTCCAGATGCTGAAAAAATGGATATTGGAATATTTGGAGTTTGGCATTATCATCTTGATAATATTGATCTTGTGTTTGGATCCAGATATGATAATAGAGAAATAAAAGTTGGTAGAGATGAATATGAATATTTTGGTTTTGTAAATTCTTTAGGATTAAAAACAAGTTTAGGATCAAATTCTACCATTAGATTAAATATATCATCTGGCTATAGAGCTCCAAATTTATCAGAGCTATTTTCTGATGGGGCTCACCATGGGACAAGCCAATATCAAATAGGTAGTAATAGTTTAGAAGAAGAAAAAAATACCCAATATGATGTTTCATATGACTATACAAATAATGAGAATTTTGTTATGGGCATAGGCATGTTTTATAATAATATAAGTGATTACATATATTTGAATCCAACAGGAGGTGTTATTGAAGAACTACCCGTATATTATTATGATCAAACAGATAGTAAACTCTTTGGCGGGGAAATCCAATTATCATATAAAACTAATATTGATTGGTTATCTTTTGATACATCAATAGAATATATTAATGGAGAAAAATCTAATGGCGACTATCTTCCAATGATTGCTCCATTAACATTTAGGCAGGATTTTACAATAGAGCTTAATGAGAATATTCTTGAATTAGATGTTTTATATAAATCAAAGCAGGATAATATCAGTGAATTTGAATCTAGTACTGATTCTTACTTTACGGTTAATCTTTCAGGTTCTCATAAAGTTAATATTGCAGAGAATTCTCTAAATATATTTTGGTCTGTGAATAATTTATTAAATCAAGAATATTTTGATCATTTGTCAAGATTAAAAAACTTAGAAATTCATGAAATGGGCAGAAATATTGCTGTAGGATTGAATTATAATTTTTAATTATTTGCTTTTGTTTAGTAAAAGCGGTTATTCTTTTTTAGTATAGCCGCTTTTTTCAATATAATATTTTAAATTCATAGATAGAAAAATTATAAAATATTATATTTGATTGTTCTCATAAGGGGTGCTTTATAGGCTGAGATCATACCCATTGAACCTAGAACAGGCAATGCTGTTTAGGAATAACAAATGAATAACCCCCCCTTTTATTCTTTATAAATGATACTTATGAAAAAATTAATCATTTTTTTTTATCTAACTACTATTTCTGCTGTTTCTCAAGAGATTGTTGTTGATTCAATGAAAATAGAGAATCTTGAAGAGGTTTTAGTATCATCAGTAAGGGTAAAAAATAATATGCCAATCGCATATAATAATATTTCAAAAGAAGAAATTTCAAATAGAAATTTGGGCCAGGACTTGCCAATTTTATTAAACTTTTTGCCTAATGTAGTTACAACATCAGATGCAGGTGCAGGCATTGGTTATACTGGAATTAGAATAAGAGGTATTAATTCACAATCAACAAATGTAACCATTAATGGTATCCCTTATAATGATGCTGAATCTTTGGGAACTTTTTGGGTAGATCTTCCTGATTTTTCATCATCGATAGAAAATTTACAGGTGCAGAGAGGGATTGGAACATCAGTTAATGGTTCGAGTGCTTTTGGAGCTAGTATAAATATCTTAACAGATAAAATATCTCTGAATCCATATTTTGAAAACTCTAATTCTTTAGGCAGTTATAACACACTAAAAAATACATTTCGATTTAGCACAGGCCTAATAAATGAGCAGTTTGAATTTTCAGGAAGATTGTCTAAAATTGATTCAGACGGCTATATTGATAGAGCATCGTCAGATTTAAAGTCTTATTTTTTACAACTATCATATAAAAAAAATAAAACACTTGTAAAATTTTTAAACTTTGGAGGACATGAAATAACCTATCAAGCTTGGAATGGAATTGATCAAGAAACTTTAGAAATAGATAGAACATTTAATCCCTCGGGGTTATATTATGATTTAAATGGAGAGATTAGATTCCATGAGAATGAAGTAGATAATTATAAGCAAGATCATTTTCAATTACATTGGAGTGAAATTATAAATACTAGAATAACTTCAAATCTTGGGATTAATCTTACTAATGGTTTAGGATACTACGAACAGTATAATGAAAACAATAACCAGGATTATATAACTAGAAAATGGCTAGACAATCAATTTTTAGTATTTAATTATTCTCTTGAATACAAATACAAAAAAAATAATTTAATTTTTGGAACAACATATAGTGAGTATGATGGGGATCATTTTGGTAAAATAATTTGGGCACAAAACTCAGATGATATTGAATATAATGATCTGTATTACAATGGAAATGGACTAAAAAAGGATTTTAGTAATTTCTTAAAATATATTTATCAGTTTTCAGATGAAATTACTATATATGGAGATTTACAACTAAGAAATATAAAATATAAAACTATTGGAGGCAGTTCAAATTTAGAAGATTTTTCAATTGATAAATCATATAATTTCTTTAATCCAAAGGCTGGACTCAATTTTGAATTGAATAAAAAAAATAGATTCTATTTTTCTATTTCCAAAGCATTTAGAGAACCAACTAGAAGTGATTTTGAAAGTAATCCTGAAATTAAACCTGAAGAGTTAGTTGATATTGAATTAGGATGGAATTATAAATTAGAAGGAATTCTAATAAATGCTAATTGGTATTATATGAAGTATAAGAATCAACTTGTATTAACTGGGGAAATAGATGATGTTGGAGCACCAATTAGAGAAAATAGCGGTCAAAGTTATAGACGTGGTTTAGAAATAGAATCTTTGCTAAACTTGTCAAATAAAATCACTATTAATGCAAATATGAGTTTAAGTAAAAATAAAAACATTAATTATTTAACCTCATTTAATAGTGAAATAGTAAATTTAGGTAATACTCAAATTTCATTTTCTCCAAAATTAGTTTCATCTATAGGCTTTAGTTTTACCCCAACAAATAAATTATATTTAGCGTTTATAACTAAGCATATTGGAGATCAATTTATGAGTAATACAGAGTCTGATTTATCAAAATTAGATTCATATACCATATCTGATTTTAATATTGTATACAAATTAAAAAACACCAAATTATTTAATGAAATAACTATTTCAGCTCTAATAAATAATTTACTTAATATAGATTATGTTTCAAATGGATATTATTACACTTATGATGATACATGGACTGACCCTAATCAGGCAGTAACATATGAAGGAGTTGGATATTATCCTCAAGCTACACGAAATTATTTGTTAGGAATTACTTTTAAGTTTTAGAAACTAGTAATAATCAAGCTACTTCCAACCTGATCTACTCTGTATGTTTTTAAAGCACAGTTTAATTGAGTTTCTAGTGATTGCCCAGTTATTAGGCTGTATTTATTTCCATCAGGACAATTACATGAAGCTTCCAGCCCTTCAATAGATAAAATTGAGCATTGGCTAAAGGTGTGATTTGGATCAGCTGCATCCCAGGCTAAAAAACCTGTGCCAGAGTTTGTTACTATTACGCCTCCGTTACCAATATTTGGAACATATACTGAATTACTAATGAAATTCAAATCATTGTATTGCGGTAGATTCATATTTAACTCATGTGCAACTTTTGTATCAAACAGGAAATTGCAGTTTGGGTCAGAATCAGAATCAGAGCATGTTAAAAATGTACATATAATGATACACAAAAATAGCAGTTGCTTCATTTTGCGAAATTACAATAAAAATATATTGAAATAAATATTTTGTATATTTGATATAATCTCGTGTGAACGAGATTTTTTTAATATAAGTAGGTAATAGTATTAAAATATAGATCATGAGTAACATCTCATATTATACTGAAGAAGGGCTAAAAAAATTAAGACAAGAGCTTAATACATTAAAGGATATTGAAAGACCTAAAATTTCTAATGCAATTGCTGAGGCAAGAGATAAGGGAGATTTAAGTGAAAATGCTGAATATGATGCTGCTAAGGAGGCTCAAGGGATGTTGGAAATGAAAATATCAAAATTAGAAGAAACTTTAGCTGGCGCTAGATTAATTGATGAATCTCAGCTAGATACTTCTAAAGTTTTAGTTTTATCAAAAGTTAAAATCAAAAATATGTCTAATAATATGGAAATGGATTACATGATTGTAGCAGATGGTGAGGCAGATTTAGCTTCTGGAAAGATATCTGTAAATTCACCAATAGGAAAAGGTTTATTAGGTAAGTCAGTTGGTGATATAGCTGAAATAGATGTGCCAAGTGGAACATTAAAATTTAAAATTCTAAAAATTTCAAGATAAATGCCTTCAATATTTTCAAAAATTATTTCTGGTGATATCCCCTCATTTAAGGTTGCTGAAAATGAAAAATTTTTAGCTTTTCTTGATGTAAATCCCAATACTAGAGGCCATACTCTTTGTATTCCAAAAAAAGAAGTTGATGATTTCCTAGATCTTGATCCTTCATTATTTAAAGAATTAATAGGGTTTTCTAGAGATGTGGCGCTAGCTATAAAGAAAACTATTCCTTGCGAAAAGGTAGCTTTATCTATTGTAGGACTGGAGGTCCCTCATGTTCATGTTCATTTAATTCCGATTACAGCAATTAAGGATATAACATTTATAAATAAGGTGAAATTGGATAAAGATGAGTTTATATCCACAGCAGAAAAAATTGCTTTAGCTTACAGTTCTCTTTAATTGAATTTTTATTGTTGTTCCTTTACCAATTGTTGAAGAAATTACCACTATTGATCCTTTATGATAATCTTCAATTATTCTTTTAGATAACGAAAGACCTAAACCCCATCCTCTTGTTTTCGATGTGTATCCGGGATCAAATATTTTTTTATGTAGTCTTTTTTCAATTCCACTTCCTGTGTCAGTTATAAGAATATCCACTAATAGGTTTGTCTCATTTATTTCTATAGTAATATCACCTGATCCCTTCATCGAGTCAATACTATTTTTTAATAAATTTTCAATTGTCCAACTGTAAAGCTGTGAATTTAACAGTGTAATGATTTTTTCTTTTGGTTTTATCAATTTAAAATTTACTGAATTTGAAGATCTAGTTTTCATATACTCAATTGTAGATTCTGTTTCAGATATGACATCTTTTTTTTCAAGTAAGGGGACAGAGCCAATTTTACTGAATCTGTCAGCAATAGTATTAAGTCTTTTAATGTCTTTTTGAATTTCATCTATATAGTTATTATCGACATTTTTATTTTTTAGAATTTCAATCCATCCCATAATTGATGATAATGGTGTTGCAATTTGATGGGCAGTCTCTTTAGCCATGCCTGACCATAATTTATTTAGTGTAGCTGTTTTTGAACTTTTATAAAAGAAATAAACAACTGATCCAAAAAGGAAAACTATTAGAAGAAGTGCTAATGGATAATATTTTAATTTATTTATAATAGTTGAATTTCCATAATACAGTACTGATAATGTTTCCCCATTATATTTGATTTCTATTGGCTTATTTTCTTGAGAAAATCTTTTAACTAGTTTAGAGACTGCAGTTGTATCCGTAATATTAAAATTTTCTATATTATTATGTTCAATGCTCCCATCATTATTTACTTTAATCATTGGAGTGGAAGTATTATTTCTTAAAATATCTAATGTCAGAGGTGATATTTTTTCTTGATCGGAGTTAATTAGTTCAATTTGTGCTTTAGACCAAATTTCCATTTTAATCCTTTCTTCATTTTTAAAATTTTGAAAGAAAACATAGGTATTCCAAAGAATTGATGAAATTATAAGGAATGAGCCTAAAATAATAGACCATCTAATAATATTTGTATTACTGTTCATAATTTCTTTTAGAATAGGAGCACTAAATATAGTGAGATTAAATCAAAATAAACTATTCATTAATTTGCAAATAATTGCCAATCTTTATTTTAGATTGTTAAATTTGTCAGTTCATATATTAATCAGAAATTAAAACAGATGGAAGTTCAGGGTAAAATCAAATTAGTAGGTAATGTTCAAGAAATAACAGATAGTTTTAAAAAAAGGGAGTTAGTAATTGTAACTCAAGAGCAATATCCACAGACATTGTGTGTTGAGTTTGTTCAGGATAAAACAGATTTGTTAAATGATTTTCAAGAAGGTCAAGAAGTAAAAATAGGAATTAACTTAAGGGGTAGAGAATGGAAAAATCCCGAGGGAATAATTAAATACTTCACTTCACTTCAGGGATGGAGAATTGAGCTTTTACAGGATCAAAATATAGAGGATGAACAACCCGGATTAGATTCACTAACCCCGTTCGAACCAGCTGATGATATTAATAAAGAAGATTTAGATGATCTCCCTTTTTAGCAGTTGATAAATTCTATTTACTAGTTTAAATATTTATCAATATATTCATCAACTTTAGAGGCATCACTTATTTTAAAATCCCCTATTTGCGTTCTTTTTAAATTTGACAGATATGCTCCAGATTTAAGATTTCTTCCAAAATCATTAGCAATAGATCGAATATATGTGCCTTTGCTACATAATATTTCAAAATCAATATTAGGCATATTTATTTTTACAATTTCAAAGTCAAATATTTCAATTTTTCTAGAATCTATTTCAATTTTTTCTCCTGCTCTTGCATACATATAAAGCCTTTTGCCATCTTTTTTTATTGCGGAATATATAGGTGGTTTTTGGCTGATAACTCCAATAAAATTATTGATATTTGACTTTATCAATTTTTCTGTAATATGACTAGTTGGATAGGTGTTGTTAATATCTGTTTCACAATCATATGATGGCGTTGTTGCTCCTAAAGTAATTGTTCCTAAATACCTTTTTCTTAATATGCTTAATTTATCAATATTTTTTGTCATTTTCCCTGTACATAATATTAGTAATCCTGTAGCTAATGGATCAAGAGTACCCGCATGTCCAACTTTAATTTTTTTTATTGAGAATTTCTTTTTAATTGAATTTCTAATTTTATTCACCACATCAAAAGATGACCATTCTTTTTCTTTATCGATTAGAATTAATTTTCCTGAAATAAAATCTTCACTATTCATTAGAATGAAGTAATTATAATGGATATTATTCCAAGGACTATACAATACGCGCTAAATATATTTAGGTTGTTATTTTTAACGATTTTCAACATCAATTTGCATGCAAAGAGACCTGTAACAAATGCACTGAGAAACCCAAATATATAGACTATATAGTCTATATCATTAAAGTCTACGTTATCGCCAAACAAGTCTTTAATTATTTTTCCAAATATTAAAGGTATAACCATTAGGAAAGAAAATTGGGCAGACTGTTTTTTGTTATTTCCCAGAAGCAGTGATGTACAAATTGTAGCTCCAGATCTGGAGATACCTGGAATAATAGCAAATGCTTGAGAAAGTCCAACTATAAATGAGTGAGAATAGGATATTTGGTGTCTTTTTTCTTTACTTACCTTAGTTAATAATAAAAGTATTCCTGTAATTATAAGCATTGATCCCACTAAGGTTATATTGCCAGTAAATAATCTTTCAATTTCCTCTTCATAAAACAACCCTATTAATACTGCTGGAATCATTGAGATAATTATTTTAAATAAATATTTGTGATTTCCATTAATAGAATTGTCAATAGAACCTTTTATTAGGTTCACTATATCATCTTTAAAAATAATTATTGTACTTATGGCAGTTGCAAAATGTAATATTATTGTAAATAGTAGATTTTCACTTGCTAATAAATCAGCATTTAATATTTCTCTTCCAATTTCTAGATGGCCACTTGATGACACTGGAAGAAATTCAGTTAATCCTTGAATAACACCTAAAATTATTGCATCTACTATGTCCATTAAATTATTTTTTAGAAGAAAATAAGATTGCATAAACTTGTATACCCAGACCTAGCAAAACTAGTAATGGAGCAATTCTTATTCTTCTAAAATTATATATTTCTTTATTAAAAATATTAGGATCATTGCTTTCTCCGCCAGACATAATAATAAAACCAACTAGAATTAAAATTAATCCAATAGAACTAATTAGATAATTCTTTTTTGTAAATAACAATTTCTTATTAGTTGATTTTTTTTCCTTCATATTAGAAATTAAATTTTTCTGTATTCAGATTCAATATATTTTGAGTTGCAAAGAAAGTACTTGCCCAGCTAATTATCACTCCTAGTATTAAGATAACAATAAATAACCCAAACAATAAAACTTTATTTATCATATCAAGTAGGGAAATACTATTATCAAGGTAAATAATTAGAGTTGCAAGACCTAGGGAGGCAATAATTGAACTTATTATGCTTAGTTTAATGTTTTTAATTATAAATGGATATCTAATAAAATGTTTTGTTGCTCCAACCATCTGCATTGTTTTTATTGTATGTCTATTTGAAAAGATAGATAGCCTTATAGAACTATTAATGATTAAGAAGGCTATAATTGTGAATACTAAAGAAGCCGGAAGTATCCAAAAAGCAATTTTATTAAGATTATTATTCATAATAGAGATCAAATCTCTATCATAAATCACTTCATCTACAAATTTATTTTCCAATATTTTATTAGAAATACTGTCTAATATTCTATTATTTATATAATCAGACTTTAAATTGATATCAATAGAATTAACCAGAGGATTGTACCCTATATCATCTGTAAAATCTTCTCCATATTCTTCTTTCATAAATAATGCTGCTTCATCTTTTGAAATAAAATTTAGACTTTTTATGTAAGCAGACATTGTCAAACTATTTTTTAATTGATTTATTTCAACATTTTTTATGTCTTCTTTAAGATATATTGATACAGTTAATTTTTCTTTAAACGAATTACTAGCAGATTTAATACTTATAACTGAAAGCCCCAGAATGCCAAAGAGGAATAGAACTACTGATATAATTATAATAACAGAAAAATATGATGTAAGTAATCTCTTTTTCTGAAATTCTTCAAATTGGTTATTCATGTTTGTCAATTAGTTTCAGTAAAAATAATGAACAAAATCAAATATTTAAAAAGATTTTCTTATAAGAAAATGTAAATTTGTTTAATATCAGTAGGACAAAGTAAATGAAGTATAACTTTAAATCAATAGAAAAAAAATGGCAAAAGTATTGGGCAGAGAATAATACCTATAAAGCCAAGATTGATTTAGATAAGAAAAAATACTATGTAATGGATATGTTCCCATATCCAAGTGGAGAAGGCCTTCATGTCGGCCATCCTTTAGGCTATATAGCCTCTGATATTTATTCTAGATTTAAAAAATTAAAAGGGTTTAATGTATTACATCCCCAAGGTTATGATAGTTTTGGATTGCCAGCGGAACAATATGCAATTCAAACGGGTCAACATCCAAAAAAAACTACTGAAGAAAACATAAATACCTATAGAAATCAATTAGATAATATGTGGTTTTCATTTGATTGGTCTAGAGAAATTAGAACTAGTGATCCAGACTACTATAGATGGACTCAATTTATTTTTATTGAACTATTTGAATCATGGTATGATATGGATCAAGATAAGGCAAGACCAATCGATGATTTAATCAACATTTTTAATAAGTCAGGTAATCAAAAAATAAATCTTACAACAAATAAGAATACCTTAAAATTTTCTTCAGAACAATGGAATGATTTTAATGAGGAAAAAAGAGAGAAAATACTACAAGACTACAGAATTGCATATTTAGCTAATTCGGAAGTTAATTGGTGCCCTGAATTAGGAACTGTATTGGCCAATGATGAAATTGTAAATGGTGTATCTGAAAGAGGAGGCTTTAAAATAGAAAAGAGACTAATGTTACAATGGAATATGAGAATTAGTGCTTATGCAGATAGACTATTAAATGATTTAGACAAAATTGATTGGTCACCTTCAATAAAAGAAACACAAAGAAATTGGATTGGGAAATCAATTGGTGTTTCCATGAAATTTAATATTATTGGGCATGATGATTCTATAGAGGTTTTTACCACTAGACCTGATACAATATTTGGAGTTAGTTTTATGACGTTAGCACCTGAACATGAACTAACATTAAAGATTACTACCAATGAAAACAAGGCTGAAGTTCAAGAATATATAAAATTTGCATCTAGCAGAAGTGAGAGAGATCGTATTTCAGAAGTAAAAAAAATAACAGGGTTATTCACTGGTTCTTATGCAGAACATCCTCTTACTAAAGAGAAAATTCCAATATGGGTAGGAGATTATGTTTTAGCAACTTATGGAACAGGAGCAGTAATGTCTGTTCCATGTGGAGATCAGAGGGACTACGATTTTGCAAAGTATTTTGATATTGATATTCCTAATATTTTTAAGGGTAAAGACATATCAAAACAAGCTTTTGTTGATAAAGAAAATTTTGAATTACAAAATAGTTCATTCATAGACGGCCTTTCTTTTGATAGGGCCACAGACTCTATTATCTCTAGGATAGAGAAAGATGGAATTGGCATTAAAGAAATTAATTATAGATTGAGAGATGCAGTTTTTTCTAGGCAAAGGTATTGGGGAGAACCATTCCCTGTATATTATGTAAATGGTATACCAAAAATTATAGAAAAGGAATATTTACCTATAAAACTTCCAGATGTTGAAAAATATCTTCCAACAGAATCAGGAGATCCGCCTCTTGGAAGAGCAGAGTGTTGGGCATGGGATGAAAAAGAGAAGAAAATAGTTCCTAAAAATAAAATAGATAACAAATCAATTTTTCCAATTGAATTAAATACAATGCCAGGATGGGCTGGAAGTTCCTGGTATTTTTTAAGGTATATAGATCCTAAGAATTCTAATTATATATGCAGTAAAAGAACTTTAGATTACTGGTCAAATGTAGATTTATATATTGGGGGTAACGAACATGCAACTGGGCATCTTCTTTATTCAAGATTTTGGACTAAATTTTTATATGACAGGGAAATCATTCCATTTGATGAACCATTTAAAAAATTAATAAATCAAGGAATGATTTTAGGTTCTAGCGCAATTATATATAGAGTTTCAGGGACTAATAAATATATCTCAAAGGATTTACTTAAAGATGAGGATGTTGAAGAAATTCATGTTGATGTAAATTTGGTCAATTTTTCTGATGAATTAGATATAAAGGGGCTCAAGAAATGGCAACCAATTTTTGAGGAAGGTGAATTTGTTTCTAGGAACAATGTATTTATAGTTGAGAGAAAAATTGAAAAGATGTCTAAAAGATGGTATAATGTTGTAAATCCAGATTTAATATGTGAGGACTATGGTGCTGACAGTTTAAGATTATTTGAAATGTTCTTAGGACCATTAGAACAATATAAACCATGGAATACATCGGGTATAGTTGGAACACATAATTTTTTAAAAAAATTGTGGAAACTATATGTAGATGAATCGGGAATTAAAGTAAAAAACATAAAACCGGAGTTAGATAATTTAAAAACTCTTCATAAAACAATTAAGAAGATTGATAATGATATTGAGTCATATTCATTTAATACAGCTGTTTCAAATTTTATGATTGCAGTTAATGAATTGACAGACCAAGATTGTATTAGTAGTGAAATATTATCACCACTATTGGTAATTTTATCTCCATATGTGCCACATATTACTGAAGAATTGTGGAGCTTGCTTGGAAATAAGGAATCCATAACGAAAGAATCCTTCCCTGATTTTGAAAAGAAATATTTAAAAGAAGAAAGCAAAATTTATCCTATATCAATTAATGGAAAAGTTAGACTTAGATTAGAATTATCCCTTGATCTTACTAATAAAGAAATAGAGAAAGCCATAATGAATAATGACAATGTTTTAAATAAACTAGAAGGCGTTAAGCCAAAAAGGATTATTATAGTCCCTGGAAAAATTATAAATTTAGTGATTTAATTATGGAAATATTTTGGGTAGTCCTTTTTGTAGACGTTATTTTTATTGGAGTAGCATATTTAGTAAATAAAGATAATGCCAAATATTTAATGGCGGGCTATAATACCATGTCAAAAGAAGAAAGAAAAAAGGTTGATTTAGAAAATCTTCTAATTTTTTGGAAAAAGTTTTTTGTGATACTTGCTTTTGCTTCTACTTTAATTTTTATAATCTCTTATCTTATATTTTCTGAAGTGATGACAACAGTAATTTGGACAGTATGTTTAATTATTCCATGGCCAATATTTATATATAGACTTCAAAAATTTGTTAATTAAGGTTATAATTTAAATTCCACATGCTTTTCTTTAAATTTAATATTATATTCTTCTAGTTCCTTTAGAATTGGCATGTATATCCCTTTAGAAACAGGTAATTGAACTCCAGTAGATTTTATTTCATTATTTAATATGCCTAGAGCTGCTATAGCTATTGGTAATCCAACTGTTTTTGCCATTGCTGTATATATTTCATCTTCTCCAATGCTCACCATTGTTGAATCAATTTGATGAGTTTTTTTATTTTTTCTATAACCAAACTTATGATACATAACAACCATGTCTTTATCATTTTTTTCTAGTTGCCAGTTTTGCAATAAGATATGCTCAAGTATTTGAGCTGGTGTTGCATTTTTTAAAGGAATTTTTTTTGTAGTACTAAAAATGTCTAATTCTAACAATTTATGCCATATCACATTTGTTTCATTGATCCCTAATTTATTCTTTATTCTTGATTCAATTGATTTCATTGAATTTGATGAGAGAAAATAATCAACATAGTTACTATAGCTCATCATATGTGAGTTTTGAATGGTGTAGCTATCGTCTGTCATACCAAGACTTACAAAAACATTCCAAGCGTTAGAAAATCCAGGCCTTCTAATCGTCCCTCTTAATATAGTACTGATATTATCTAGTTTGTATATACTTCTATATTTTAGTGAATCTCTATTAGGATAAGCTTCAAAATTTCCATATCCATCAATTTCCAATGATTCGGTATTATTAAATAGTTTACTATATGGAATTTGTTTCTGTTTATCTCTTTCAATAAATATTGCATCACCACCTTGCCCTGCTAGAACTACATTTCTAGGATTCCATGTGAATTTATAATTCCATAAGTTATTATCACTTTCAGGAGCAATTAATCCACCTGTATAGGACTTGAACATAACTAGTTCATTACCCTCATCTTTAATCTTATCAATTATTTTCATGGCACTCATATGATCAATTCCTGGATCAACGCCAATCTCATTCATAAATATTATTCCTAAACTTTTGACTTCATCATCAAGCTTATCCATTTGATCACAAATATAGGAGGCCGTTAGAAGACTTTTTTTGTGCTTCAAACACTCTACTGCAACCAAAAGATGAAATCTTGCAGGCAACATAGAAATAACAATATCAGATTGAAAAATTTGTTTACTACTATTTGTTTTATTTAAAATATCAAATTTGATTGCTTTAATATTTGTATATCCAGTTGATAATTTCTTTGCATTATTTATATCTATGTCTCCAATAGTTAGAAATAAATTTTCTTTTGATGATTTATGCATTAAATATTTTACTATATAAGGGGTAGATTTCCCTGCTCCAATGATCAATATGTTTCTCATTTATTTTAAATAAAATATTAAGTAATATTACTAAAATAAAATTCTATTAATTAATAATTTTAGATTATTTTTACCAACTATTTATACAAATTTTAAAGTTATTTTCTATGAATAGCAACTCTAATATCTCAAGAAATATTTCCTTAGATATGTATGGGATTCATAATGCAAAAATAAATTATAATCTCACTGTATCAGATTTGTATGAAATATCAATTTCAAAAAATTTAGGTCAACTCACTAATGATGGAGTTCTATCAATAAATACTGGAAAATTTACAGGCAGATCTCCGAAAGATAGATATATTGTTAGGGATGAGATAACTGAAGAGAAGGTTTGGTGGGGTGATATAAATATTCCAATAGATCAAATTTCATTTGAGAATCTATACGATAAGATAACAAAGCATTTATCAAACAAGGAGTTGTATGTAAGAGATGCTTATGCATGTGCGAATGATGAATGCAAAATCAATATAAGAACTATTTGTGAATTTCCATGGAGTGATCTTTTTGTATATAATATGTTTCTCAGAATAGATAAGTCTTCAATTAAAGGTTTTAAGCCTGAATGGACCATAATTAATGCACCAAATTTCTATGCAGATCCATCAATTGACAATGTAATAGATAAAAATTTTGCAATAATTAACTTCACAAGTAAGGTTATAATTGTTGGAGGTACAGGGTATACAGGTGAAATAAAAAAAGGGATTTTTTCAGTTTTAAATTTTACTTTACCTACATACAAAAATGTGTTGCCTATGCATTGTAGTGCAAATACTGGAAGTAATGGGGATACATCTATTTTCTTTGGCTTGTCTGGTACAGGGAAAACAACATTATCAACTGATAATAGTAGAAAGCTTATTGGAGATGATGAGCATGGATGGAATTCAAAAAATCAAATTTTTAATTTTGAAGGAGGATGTTACGCCAAGGTTATAAATCTATCTAGAGATAAAGAGCCTGAAATATATGATGCAATAAAACCAGGAGCTCTACTAGAAAATGTAATTATAGATGATGCGCATACTGTTGATTATAGTAATAAATCAATAACTCAAAATACAAGGGTTAGTTATCCAATACACTTTATTGAAAACATAATGATACCTTCACAAGGTGAAAACCCTAAAAATATCTTTTTTTTAACAGCAGATGCTTTTGGAGTTTTACCTCCGATATCAAAATTAAATCCGGCTCAGTCTGCATATCACTTCATATCTGGATATACATCAAAAGTTGCAGGAACAGAAGCAGGTATTAATGAGCCTGAACCATCATTTTCTGCATGTTTTGGAGCTCCTTTTATGCCATTACATCCAACTATTTATGCAAAAATGCTTATAAAGAAAATGAAAGAATCAAATGTTAATGTTTGGTTAGTAAATACTGGATGGACTGGAGGTCCATACGGTATAGGAAAAAGAATGAAATTAAAATATACAAGAGCAATGATCAATGCTGCAATGGATGGCGAATTAGATAGAATAAATAATAGCAATTATCATATTCATTCTGTATTTAATGTTAAGCAACCTAGAGAATGCCCAAATGTCCCTTTTAACATTTTGAGTCCTAGACAAACTTGGAATAATGATGAAGCATATTATGAAAAGGCATATATGTTATCGAACTATTTTATCAAAAATTTTGAAAAATTTAAGGAATTTGCTGACAAATCAATTTTAGATGGCGCTCCAAATACTAAATAGTCTATTTTTTGTTTGATTTAGAAATATAATTATCTAAGGCCATTGTCATAGATGGAAATTTTGGAGAAGGAGCGTAGATATCTACATTTAGGCCTTTCTCTTCTACAGCTCTCTTTGTTATTGAGCCAAAAACTGCAATTTTTGTTCCATTTTGTTTAAATTCTGGAAAGTTTTGAAATAGAGATTCAATTCCTGATGGACTAAAGAAAACTAAAATATCATATGTAACATCCGCTAACTGAGTTAGATCACTTATTACGGTTTTATAAAACACACATCTTTTCCATTTTATATCAAGACTATCGAGAAGTTCAGGAACCTTAGGTTTTAGCTTATCGGTTGTAGGTAGTAAAAAATTCTCATCTTTATGCTTTGATATTATTGGACACAGTTCTTTAAATGATCTTTTCCCAACATATATTTTCCTTTTTCTATAAACAACATATTTTTGAAGGTAGAAGGCTACAGCTTCTGATTGACAAAAATATTTCATAGAATCAGGAACTTTAAACCTCATTCTCTCGCACACTCTGAAATAATGATCAACTGCGTATCTGCTTGTTAATATTATAGATGAAAATTTAGATAAATCAACTTTTTGTAATCTGATTTCTTTAAGAGTTGCTTCTTTTACGTGAATAAAGGGCACAAAATCAATCTTTAATTTCCTTTTTTTCTGAAGATCAAAATATGGTGAATTTACCAATGTTGGTTTAGGTTGTGAAACTAAAACTGTTTTTATCTTTGTCATTTTTTAATAACTAATATCTTCCCTACATAGAAAGAAAAAAATTATACAATAATAGATATGGTATAATTTCGAGTGTGCAAAGATACAAAATAAAATAAAACCAATTTTTTTTGATTGTTTTTTGGTGTAATATGAATGAATTTATATAAGCAGTTAATTTTAGTAACAATATGATATAAATGAAGATAAATATGATATTTATACTTGGATTAAAAAAATATAATATTAGAATATTAATTGGAAGAATAATTAATCCAATCAGACTATTGTAGTTAATTTTTTCATTTAAATATAGCTTAGTTAACCATTGGATATTAAAAACCCAAGAAATTACGATTTCAATTAAATTTTTAAGTAATAAAAATGTTATTATGATTTGAATTATATTTATAAATTCCAGAAAATTAAACGCTAAACTATTGCCATTGTATATTTTAGCATATATAAAGGCAAATAAACCAAGTGAAATAACAAAGTTAATTTGTAAAAAGTAGTCAAAGAGGTAGTATGTTATTTTTTCATACTTATATTTTTTTAAATATGAACTATTCCAAAAGATTTTAAGAAGTGATTTAAATTTTTTAGGATTATTATATTTAATTAGTGTTATTATAATTATAAGTAAAAGTATAATGACTGTAAAAGCGTCTTTTAACAAAATATCTCTGATCATAACGGCTAAATTATAGATAATAAACTACAAACTTTATCATACAAATATTATATTTTTGCTTAAAAGATAAAATTAATGAATGATGTATTGATCATAATACCAACTTATAATGAGATTGAAAACATTGGTAAAATAATTAAATCCATATTTGATCTGTACAATGGTGTGAATATTCTTGTAGTTGACGACAATTCTCCTGATCATACATCATCTAAAGTAATAGAGCTTCAGACCATATACAAGGAACAGTTATATCTTCAAATTAGAAAGGGAAAATCTGGGCTAGGGCCTGCATATATTCACGGCTTTAAATGGGCTATAAAAAAGGATTATAATTTCATTTTTGAAATGGATGCTGATTTTTCTCATGATCCTCATGATATCGAAATTCTTTATAAGAACTGTAAGGAAGGATTAGCGGATATGTGTATTGGGTCTAGATATAAGGAAGGAATTAATGTTGTAAATTGGCCTTTAGGAAGGATAGCGTTATCCTTATTTGCTTCATACTATGTTAGATTTTTTACTGGAATGAATATTAAGGATCCAACTTCAGGATTTATATGTTATAAAAGGAATGTAATTGAGAAAATTAATTTAGATATGATTAAATTTATTGGATATGCTTTTCAAATTGAAATGAAATACAAATCTTATCTAAATAAATTTAGAATTCTTGAGATTCCTATAGTATTTACAGACAGAAAATATGGTGAATCTAAGCTAAACGCTTCTATAATTAATGAGGCAATTTTTGGAGTTATTTATATGAGAATTAAAAGTTTGTTCTCTTCAGATTATCATTATGAAAAATAGTATATTAATCAAAAATGGAAGAATAATTAATGAAGGCAAAATATATCGGTCAGATATATATATTGAAGATGAAATAATTAAAGAAATATCTTCTTCCATTAGCCCGAAATTATCAGATACTATAACTATAGATGCTGAGGATAACTATATTATCCCTGGACTAATAGATGATCAGGTACATTTTAGGGAACCTGGTTTAACACATAAGGGTGATATTTACACGGAATCTAGAGCAGCAGTTGCAGGAGGAATAACTTCATTTTTGGAAATGCCTAATACAATACCCCAAACCATAACACAAGATAAATTAAAGGAGAAATTTACAATTGCATCAAAAAAATCAATTGCAAACTATTCTTTTATGTTTGGGGGAACCAATGATAATATTAATGAAATATTAAAATTGGATCTTAAGGAGGTGCCAGCATTAAAAATATTTTTAGGATCATCTACTGGGAATATGCTTTTAGATAACCTTGAAGCATTGGAAGAGATATTTTTAAAGTCCAATTTGCCAATTGCAGTTCATTGTGAGGATGAAAATACAATAAGAGAAAATCTCAAATTATATACTGATATATATGGAGAAAATATTCCAATAAAATTTCATTCAAAAATTAGAAATGAGGAGGCTTGTTATCTTTCTTCATCCATGGCAATTGATTTGGCTAAAAAAACAGGCGCTAGATTGCATGTATTTCATCTTTCAACTAAAAAGGAAACTGATTTATTTTCAAATTCTATTGATTTAAAAGATAAAAAAATAACTGCAGAGGTATGTATTCACCATTTAACTTTCAGTGAAGATGATTATGAAAAATATGGAACTAGAATCAAATGGAACCCTTCAATTAAGTCCTTAGTTGATCAGGATGCTTTGTGGGACGCTTTAAATGATGATAGAATAGATATTATTGCAACAGACCATGCACCACATACATATGAGGAAAAAAGCAATGAATATCTTAATTGTCCATCTGGGGGTCCATTAGTACAACATTCTCTTGTTGCTATGTTAGAGGGGTATCATAATAATAAAATAAAATTGGAAAAAATTGTACAAAAAATGTGTCATAATCCTGCTATTTTGTATGAGATAGAAAAAAGAGGCTTTATTAAAGAAGGATATTATGCAGATATAGTTATTTTCAATCTAAATAATCCATGGACTGTCAATAAGGGAAATATTTTATACAAATGCGGATGGTCTCCTTTTGAAGGAAATACGTTTAGGTCTAGAATATCTTATACAATAGTTAACGGAAATATAGTTTATAATAATGGTAAGATATTAGACAATAAATTAGGTAAAAAGTTAATATTTAATAGATGAAAAAAATATTTTTTGTAATTCTTATTTTATTTAGTTGTAATAATAATATTCGGAAAACACCTATGCCAGAAAACTTAATATCTGAAGAAAAAATGGCTGATGTTATTTATGAGATGACTTTAATAAGTGTTTCTAAGGGTGTTAATAGAAGAATTTTAGAGAATAATGGGGTTATTCCGGAAAAATACATTTTTGAGAAATATAATATAGATAGTTTGCAATTTGCTTTGAGTAATGAATTTTATTCAAATGATTTAAATAGTTATTTAAATATTTATAATAGAGTTAAGTTGAAGCTTCAGGAAAATAAACAGATAATTGTAGATAGTATAGAGAATTACAAAAAAGATAGAGCTAAAAGAAGTTTAGAAATTGTAAACAGAGAAAGATCAAATACAATAGACAGTATTAAATTGAAAAGATCAATGATGCCTTTGAAAAAAAATAATTAATCAGTTACCTTTGAATATATTTAATCAAATGAAATCAAATAATTTTATTGATGAAGTTAAATGGAGGGATATGATTCATGATATCATGCCTGGCTTCAAAGATTTCCTGAAAAACAATATGAGATCTGCTTATATAGGTTTTGATCCCACCTCAGATTCACTACACATAGGACACTTGGTCCCAATGATGTTATTAGCACACTTTCAAAAATCTGGCCATCGTCCAATTGCATTAGTAGGAGGAGCAACAGGAATGATTGGAGATCCTTCTGGAAAATCAGCTGAAAGAAATTTACTAGATGAAAAAACCATAAAAACAAACCAAACAAAAATTAAGGACCAATTAGCTCATTTTTTAGATTTTGATCAATCAAAAGATAATGCTGCACTATTATTAAATAATTTAGAATGGATGAAAGGATTAACATTTCTAGATTTTATTCGTGATGTTGGAAAACACGTGACAGTTAATTATATGATGTCAAAAGACTCTGTAAAAAACAGAATTTCTAATGATGAGGCTGAAGGGATGAGTTTTACTGAATTTTCATATCAGTTGGTTCAAGGATATGACTTTCTTTATTTACACAAAAATTTTAATTGTTCTATTCAAATGGGAGGAAGTGATCAATGGGGAAATATTACTAGTGGTACTGAGCTTATACGAAGAATGGATAATGGAAAAGGCTATGCTTTAACTTGCCCATTAATTATAAAATCTGATGGCAGTAAGTTTGGTAAAACTCAAGAAGGAAATATTTGGTTAGATTCTAATAAAACCTCTGTTTATAAATTTTATCAATATTGGTTAAATACATCAGATGAAGATGCTGAGAAGTATATAAAGATATTTACGTTTTTGAGTAAAGAAGAAATAAGAAAATTAGTATTAGAGCATAGGGATAATCCACATTTAAGAATTCTTCAAAAAGCTCTTTCAAAGGATATTACTTCAATTGTGCATTCTAAGGAGGCATATGAAAACGCTTTAAAGGCTTCAAATATATTATTCAGTAATAACTTTAAGCGAGATATTGAAGCTATTGATGAATCAATTTTTCTTGAAATATTTGAAGGGGTTCCACAATATGAAATAAAACTATCTATAATTAATAAAGGATTAGATATGATCTCAGCCTTATCTGATACTACAAATTTTCTTCAGTCCAATTCAGAAGCTAGGAGGGCTTTAAGAGAACACTCAATTTCTGTCAATAAGAATAAAGTAAATGAGGATTATCTAATTGATAAAAATGATTTAATAAGCAATAAATACATAATATTGAATAAGGGGAAAAGAAATACCTATATTATTAAAGTAGTATAGAATTAATCGATCAGTAGATTACATCCTCTTTGATCGGAATTGTCCAATCTTCCAAGAATCTCAAAATTGCCATTTTCATCTAATTTTCCAAGATCATCTGTTGCTATAAATGAACAAGAATTATAATTGGCTAAATCAATTATGTTTATGCCTCCAATTTTATTATCAGTTTTAATATTCATTGGATCTTCTGATTCCCTTATATAGATTTTCATCCATGGTGGGCATTTGAATTTTTCATTATTTATTGAATAGGCTTGAGACATTAATTCGGTCATTCCATATTCGCTATTAATATTTTCAACGCCAAAACCAATTTTCAGCATTTTATGTAACTCACTTTTAATTAATTCTTTTCTTTTACCTTTCATTCCGCCCGTTTCTATTATTGTGGTTTTTTTTAATTTAAAGTTATGGAAGTCAATTAAATTTAAAAGCGCGTATGAAACTCCAAAAAGAATAGTTTTTTTATGACCTTCTTCTAGATAAAGTAATTTTTCCTTTAATTCTTTATAATTATCAAGATAAAACCCACTATTTCTGTTTTTTGATTTTTCAATTAGGTGATTTACCATATATATTAGTGATGAATTCTTATTTTCATGATATGTAGGCAATAGAGCTATTATATTATATTTAGATGGATGTCCATAGAAATTCATAAATATTTTAAGAAGACAATTTTCATAATGTTTTAAATCTGTAACGTGGTGTTTGCTCAAATTATCTTTTGTAGTACCACTGCTATGAAAAGTCTTTTGAATTTGTTGATTTGATGAGACTATTTTATGTGTTTTAAAAAATTGAATAGGAAAAAATGGAATTTCAAAAGAGAATTTGATATCGCTTGGATTTTTGCCCATCAGGTTGCAAAATTCTCTATAAATAGTATTATTCTTAAATTGATAATTAAAGATTTTTATTGAGTTTTTTTCAAATTCTTTTGGGGATGTAATATTTAATATTTTCTTTGAATCAATCACAGGTTAAATATAAATGAAAAAGACCATTAAATTAATATCATCTTTTTTATTTAGATCTAATTTTATAAGTTGGTATCTTTATGAATAATAAATATAGCACGTGAATCCAGAAGATATTAAAATTTTGCTTGTTGATGATGAGCCAGATATTTTAGAAATAATATCTTATTCTCTAAAAAATGTTGGATACAATGTATATACTGCAAAAAATGGAATTCAAGCAGTCAAGCAAGCAGAAAAGATTGAACCTCATTTAATTATTTTAGATGTAATGATGCCTGAAATGGATGGTATTGAAGCTTGTGAGATAATAAGAAAAACACAAAAAATAAAGCACACACTAATTACATTTTTATCAGCCCGTGGTGAGGACTATAGTCAAATAGCAGGATTTAATGCTGGTGCTGATGACTATATTACAAAGCCTATAAAACCAAAAATTTTATTAAGCAAAGTTAAATCGTTGCTTAGAAGAATTTCATTTGATCAAGTTGAAATTCTAGAAATTGGAAATTTAATTATTGACAGGTCCAGCTATAAAGCTTCTTATAAAGGAAAAGAGATAAATTTACCAAGAAAGGAATTTGAATTGTTATATTTGTTAGCATCCAAACCAGGGAAAGTATTTAAAAGAGAACATATTCTTGAGTCAGTGTGGGGCAGGGATGTTATAGTGGGAGTCAGGACTATCGATGTTCATATTAGAAAACTTAGAGAAAAAATAGGAAATAGCTTTTTTAAGACTATTAAAGGTGTTGGATATAAATTTGTTATCTAATGCCGGTAAGAAAAACACAAAAAAACCCTTATCAATTTGCTTTGATTTCTGCTAGTTTAATAACCTTAGCTAGTTATCTTATTCTTTTAATATATTCTTCAGCTTCAGTAATTATTTCTTTGTTGATTTTCTTAATCTCTTTTATTATCATACAATACAGAATTGAAGGGTTTTTATTTAAAAGAGTTAAGGAATTATATCAAGATTTAGATATGTTAGATTCATCTCAAATTAATAAATCTACAATTTCAACAGATATGGATTTATTGATGAAAAACATTGAAGAGTTTGCAAAAGACAAAAGAATAGAAATAGAAGCCTTAAAGTTAAAAGAACAATACAGAAAGGAATTTATTGGAAATGTAGCACATGAACTTAAAACACCAATCTTTACAATTCAAGGATATATTTCAAATTTATTAGATGGAGCAATGGATGACAAGAACCTTTTAAATAAGTATTTAAAACAGACAGATAATAGTATTGAACGATTAACTTATATAATAAAGGATTTAGATCTAATTACTCAATTAGAATCTTCTACGCTGAATTTGAATATTTCTGCTTTTAATATAATTGATTTAATTACCAATATTTTTGATCAACTTGAGATTAAGTCATCTAAAAGAAATATAAAATTAGTTTTTGATAAAAAATATAATAATGAAATCTTAGTTTCTGCTGATAAGGAAAGAATTGTTCAGGTCCTTACTAATTTGTTAGTCAATTCTGTTAATTATGGAAGGGATAAAGGAACTACTGAAGTTAGCATTAATGATTTGACTCAGGAAAAACTGATTGTAAGGGTAACAGACAATGGAGAAGGAATTCCTAAGGAGCATTTGCCCAGATTATTTGAGAGATTCTATAGAGTAGACATTAGTAGGAGCCGCAAACATGGTGGTTCAGGTCTTGGATTGGCAATTGTTAAGCATATTATCGATGCTCATAATGAAAACATATATATAGATTCTAAGCCTGGTGTTGGAAGTGAGTTTTCATTTACTTTGCAAAAATCAAAACAATAATTGGGTAGTAAGAATAAATTAAAAAGGTTTAAAGAAAATGAAGGTTTTAATAATGTTTTTCAACCCTCAAGAGAAGATTTACTTAATGACAAGTTTAATCTTAGGGGAAATTGGAACAGGGTAGTTTTTAAAAACAGAAATCCTATCGTTGTTGAGCTTGGCTGTGGAAAAGGTGAATATACATTAGGGCTTGCAAAAATGTTTCCCGAAAAAAATTTTATTGGAATAGACATAAAAGGCGCTAGATTTTGGAAGGGAGCTAAAACTTCTTTATCCGAAAAAATTAATAATGTAGTTTTTATCAGAACTCAAATTGAGTTGATAGAAAATATTTTTTTAATGGATGAAATTAGTGAGATATGGATAACTTTTCCAGATCCACAAATTAAATATAAGAGAACCAAGCATAGATTAGTTAATATGGACTTTTTAAATAGATATAAAAATATTTTAATTAAGGGTGGTATAATAAATTTGAAGACTGATAGTGATTTTTTACATGGCTATTTAATTGGATTAATTCAAGGTATGGGACATGAGATAATATATTCAAACCATGATATATACAATTCTTCTGGGGTTCCTATAGAAGCAACTGCAATTCAAACATATTATGAGAGTTTATATTTAGCTGAGGGCAAACCAATAACCTATTTAAAATTTAGATATAATGACTAGCAAATGAATTCTAATAATGTATCTTTTTTTGATAAGGTTTATATTATTGTAAAAAAAATCCCACATGGGAAGGTTACAACATATGGATTAATTGCAAAACATTTGGGAACATCTAAAAGTGCAAGAATGGTTGGTTATGCAATGAATTCATCTCATAAATTTTCAGATATACCAGCCCACAGGGTTGTTAATCGTAATGGACTTTTAACTGGAAGACATCATTTTTTTGGTTCTACACTTATGCAGGAATTATTGGAGAATGAAGGAGCAATTATAATAGACAATAAAATCAAAAATTTCAAGGATGTTCTATGGGATCCATCAACCAAGAAATAAATAAATCGTAGTATATTTGTATTAATTAAAGAGCATTTGAAACTATCAAAAAAAAATATTATTTCATTATTTGAGGATTCTAAGTCAAAAAATTTCACAATCAAAAATGTTGTGATTTTCGATAAGGATATTGTTATTGATATAAGTATTACTAATCCAACACTTCAAGCCAGGAAGAAAGTAGAATCTTCAATTAAGGTCTTAATTACACAAAAATTTGGAGATAAAATAAATATCCAAATAAACACTATAATTGAAAAGCCAGTAAATAATACAAATCAAATTAAGGGGAAGCCAATTCCTGGAATAAATAATATAATTGCAGTAGCTTCGGGTAAAGGTGGAGTAGGAAAATCAACAATTACATCCAATCTTGCGATTTCTTTAAATGGCATGGGATTCTCAGTAGGTATTTTAGACGCAGATATATATGGTCCATCAATTCCAATTATGTTTGATGTTACTAATTCAAGACCACTTTCAGTTAACATTGATGGAAAAAATAAAATGAGTCCAGTTGAGAGTTATGGGATTAAAATTTTGTCTATAGGATTTTTTACAAAAAGTGATCAAGCAGTAATTTGGAGAGGACCAATGGCTACAAAAGCATTACATCAAATGATTTTTGATGCAGCTTGGGGAAACTTAGATTTTTTACTAATTGATTTACCTCCTGGCACAGGGGATATCCATCTAAGCATATTACAGGCCATGCCTGTAACAGGTTCAATAATTGTTAGTACTCCTCAAAATGTTGCTTTGTCAGATGCGAGAAAAGGTGTTGCTATGTTTAAACAAAAAAGTATTAATGTTCCTGTTTTGGGTATTGTTGAAAACATGTCGTATTTTACTCCTGAAGAATTACCAAAGAATAAGTATTATATTTTTGGAAGGGATGGGGCAAAAAATCTAGCAAGAGATCTGAAAGTTCCATATTTAGGCGGGGTGCCTATAATTCAGAGTATTAGAGAAGCTTCTGACTATGGCCATCCAGCTTCATTGCAAGAGGAATCATTAATATCAAATTTAATGGAAGATATTACTAGAAATATGGTTTCAGAGCTAGTAAAAAGAAATAAAAATTTGCCACCATCAGAGTCTTTAAAAATAACTACTATGGCAGGTTGTTCTGCAGTAAATAAATATGAGTAAATCCAATTTAAGACATAGAATTGAAGTAGCTTTGGAAGAGATTAGACCTTTTCTAAAAAATGATGGTGGAGATATTTCATTGATAGAAGTTAAGAATAAAACAGTAAAGGTTAGATTTGAAGGAACTTGTACTTCATGTTCTGTTAATCAGATGACCTTAAAATCTGGTGTTGAAATGACAATAAAAAAACATGCTCCAGAAATAGAAAATGTAGTAAACATTGGGATTGATATTTGATAAATGATTAAAACTGATATAATAATTATTGGTGCAGGTCCTGCAGGTTTGTTTGCAGTTTTTGAGGCTGGACTTTTAAAATTAAGATGTCATTTGATAGATATACTTCCAAACCCAGGAGGTCAATGTTCTGAGCTTTATCCGAAAAAGCCTATATATGACATTCCGGGGCATCCTGAAATTTTAGCTGGTGATTTAGTTGAAAATTTATTAAACCAATGTAGTCAATTTCAACCTGGATTCACATTGGGAGAAAGTGCAGAAAAAATAAGTAAGAATTCAAAAGGATTATTTACAGTTGTTACTGATAAGGGGACTACCCATCAAGCTCCAGTGGTTGCTATTGCTGGCGGATTAGGAGGTTTTCATCCAAGAAAACCAATTATTAATAATATAGAATCTTATGAAGAAAAAGGAGTTTCTTATTTTGTTAAGGATCCTAGCGTATATAAAAACAAGAATGTACTAATTTCAGGAGGTGGAGATTCAG
>CAZBCJ010000007.1:0-8737 GCA_964490545.1 uncultured Flavobacteriaceae bacterium
ACTCATAAGCTCATGGATTAAATTTCCTTTTTCAATTGCCTTTTCTTTATTAGTATCCCATATCATTCCAGATTTTGAAACCAATGATATCCCATGTCTTTCTCTGGGATTACAAATAAATTGTTGTGGCCTCACAATATTGTGATCCAATTTAGGGACAGTTTTTATTTTTGTTGCAGACCCAAAATGGTACGACTCCTTACTATCATCCCATTTATTTATTTTTTTTAAATAATTAATTAATAGTCCAGAGTATATATTTAGATTTTCTTTGCCATTTTTATTAAAACTCTGTGAACCAATAATATATAGCTCACTTTTAGCTCTTGTTAGGGTTACGTACAATAAATTTATATTATCTATTTCTTGTTTAGAAACATGATCTGTATAAATCATTTTACCAAAGGGACCAAAATGTTCAACATCTTTATTAAAGTTCATTAATAAATGAGAGAAATTAGAAATTTTTTCTTCTTTAACTGGGAACCACTCTTTAGGCTCAATCTCTTTATATATGTCTAGATCAGCAAAAGGATAAATAACAATTTGAAATTCTAGTCCTTTTGATTTATGAATTGTCATTATTTCAACAGCATTAATTTCTGAAGGACTGACAATGCTTAATTTATCTTTTTTTTCTTGATAATAATTGCTAAAATCATAAAAACTTGACTGAAATTTACTTGAGTAATCTAGTGTAAAATCAAGAAAAAATTGCAAATAGGAATTTGATTGTTCATTGATTTTAAAACTATAAATAATATACTCAATAGCCTCATATATTGAAAGCTTGGCTAGAAAGGTTTTTTCAAAATAAAAGCTGTATTCTTCCAATTTTTTATAAAAATTAACTGAGTCTAAATCAATAAATTTTCTAATAAAATCATCTCTTAATTCAGTTGTTTTATTACCCTTATACAAGTAATTAAGTATTTCAATCTTACTTGCCACATCTTCACTTAAACAATAATTAATAGTATCTAGGATAAAGCGAACATCAGGAGATGAATCAATTAATAAGGATTCAGAGGAAATTACATCTATTCCCTTTTCACTTAGAAAGTCAGCGATTAAGACTCCTTCCTTCCTTTTTCTAACAATTATACAGATGTCCTTTGATTTATATCCATTTTTAATACAAGAATTAATAATCTTCAAAATCTTTTCGCAGTATATTTCTGCTTTTTCTGCTTTTTTGCTTTGATCTATTAATGTAACATTGACATATCCTTCTTCTTTTTGAAATATTTCTTGAGAAGCCTCAAGATATGTGTTCTTGAAATAATCATTTCTAAACACAAAAGATCCAATATGATTAAAGAAGTCATTATTAAATTCAATAATTTTTCTATTACTTCTATAATTTACGGGAAGATTAACAAGTTCTTTATCAATATAAAATGGGTTATTTTCATTAATAAGCCCTATAAATTGCTCTACTTCACTACCTCTCCACCTGTATATAGATTGCTTAGCATCACCGGCAATAGTTAAACTCGAATTTTCACTAGACAATGAATTTTGTAGAAGCGGTATTAAGTTCTCCCATTGGAGATTTGATGTGTCTTGAAATTCATCTATAAAGTAATTTTTGTATTTACATCCAATTTTCTCATAAATAAACGGTGCAGGTTGATTTTTAATTTCTTCATTAATAATTTTATTAAATTCTGAAATCAGTATAGTATTATTATCAGCTTTAAGATTTGTTAATTCATCATTAATTGCATTAAGAATAGATAAAGGAGTAATATTTTTTAATAGATTATCATACAGCTTTATATTAAAAACTCTAGATTTTATTTTAGTAAAAATTTCAAATAGACCTATTTGGATTGCATCAATTAAATCTTTTTGCTCTTGATCTATTTTAGCAGAATATAAGTTCCCGGAAGCAAGATTACTTTCTAATTGATTATTGTATATGCGCTCATAATCTTTATTAACTATTTTATTAAAGTGCTTTGGCAAGCTTTCTCGTATAAAACTTTTGTGTTCTATCCCATTTGATTCAATCAGATTTAAAGCTTTTTTTGCAAGGGTAGAACAATTATCAGCTTCATTCTTTTTTAACAACTTTAGATATTGTTTCGCAGAAATAAATTCTGAGATTGAATTTTCCTGCATCCCTTTTATAATCTCATAGCTATTTTCATTTATTAATATTTTAGCAATTTTTCTAAAATCAAGCGATACATCCCAACTTTTATTATTGTCAGCTTTTTCAAAGGCATAATCGATAAAGATTTTTGTTAATTCACTGTCTTCACCGGTTTTTGAAATAAGCTTGTCTACAGCCTTCTCTAGCAAATCTTCCTCATCTATTTCTACCTCATATTTGGCGTCAATGTTTAGCTCGTAGCTAAAGCTTCTTACAATTCTTTGGGTGAATTTATCAATAGTAGAAATTTCAAAAGCGGCATAATTTTTCAGGAGATGTTTTAAAATTTGACTTGATTTTATATTAATACTATTTACTGAGAGTTTAGTCTTTTTAATAATTTCTTTTACAATAGCGCTATTTTTATTTATTTTTTCTTTATCACTGAATTCAATTAAACTGTCTACAATTCTACTTTTCATCTCATTAACGGCTTTATTAGTAAAAGTAATAGCCAAAATATTTTTGTAAGAATCATGATTTTCCGATGTTAAAAGAAGGATTAAATATTCCTTTACCAGATTAAAAGTTTTGCCACTTCCAGCAGAAGCATTATAGATTTTAAATGAGTTGTTTAGGTGCATTTTCTTGCTATACAAGTTAATTAATACTAGTTGATTTTTGTTTAGCTTTATTGTAAATTTGTAAAAAAATTGATTTTATTAATTAAAAATATAAATTATGAGTTTTTTATTACCTGAGTTAGGTTTTGGATATGCAGATTTAGAGCCTCATATTGATGCTAGAACAATGGAAATACACTATTCTAAGCATCATAATGGATATACCAATAATTTGAATAATGCTTTAGATAATGCTAATATTTCTAATCAAACCATTGAAGAAATTCTAACTGGTTTAGACATGAATAATATGGCAATTAGAAATAATGCGGGAGGATATTATAATCACTGTTTATTTTGGGAAATATTAAATCCAAATGACAAACAGGATTTAGGAGGAGACCTTGAGGCTGCAATAAATTCTTCTTTTGATTCTTTTGATAATTTTAAAGAACAATTTTCAAAAGCTGCTGCAACACGATTTGGATCAGGCTGGGCTTGGCTATGCGTTAAAGAGGGTAGATTAGAAATTTGTTCATCTGCAAACCAGGACAATCCCATGATGCCGTCAATTGGTTGTGGTGGTCAACCGATAATGGGAATTGATGTTTGGGAGCATGCATATTACTTAAATTATCAGAATAGAAGGGCAGATTATGTTTCAGCTTTTTTTGATGTTGTTAACTGGAGAGTTGTGGCTGAAAAATTTAAAAACTCCTAGTAGGCTCTTTTTTTATTTCCTTCATAGAAGTTGATAAAAGCATTATTAACTACTCTATTTCCTCCAGGGGTTGGATAATTACCGGTGAAATACCAGTCACCCGTGTGGTTTGGGCACGCACAGTGCAAATTTTCAATACTCTGATATATTATTTTTACTTTGGAGTTTTTAACATAAATACTTAAAATTTCAGCAATTTTATCTGAGATTTCATCTGCTGTAAACATATTGTATATGTCTTTTACGTGATTTATGATTTCTTTATCAGGCAAATCTTTCTGACTTTTACATTTACTATATATTTCTTTAACTAGCCCATATTTTTTCTTGTCTTTAAGAAGCTCTAGAGTTGCCCTAAATGCAATTAGGCTATCAAGATTTGCCATGTCAATTCCATAACAATCTGGATATCTAACTTGGGGAGCAGATGATACAACTACAATTTTTTTTGGCTTTAATCTATCAAGCATTTTTAAAATGCTTTTTTTAAGTGTAGTCCCCCGTACAATACTGTCATCAATAATTACTAATGAGTCAGTCGGCTTTATTACTCCGTAGGTTACATCATATACATGTTCTACTAAATCATCTCTACTATTATCTTCGGTTATAAAGGTTCTTAATTTTACATCTTTAACTGCAATTTTTTCAATTCTTGGTCTTTCAGATAAAATATCAATTATTTTTTCTTCAGATAGTTTTTTATTTTTTATTATAGCTTCAGTTTTTTTCTGATTAAGAAACTCTTCTAAGCTTTCTGCCATCCCAAAAAAAGATGTTTCTGCAGTATTTGGTATGTAAGAAAAAACAGTATTTTTTACGTCATAATTTATTTCGTTTAAAACTTTTGGCATAATAAGTTTACCCAATTTTTTTCTTTCAGAATATATATCAGCATCATTGCCTCTTGAAAAATATATCCTTTCAAATGAGCATGCTTTAATATCTACTTTCTTGTTTATTTTTTTGATTGCGACCTCTCCTTTGTTTTTTATAATTATTGCACTTCCAGGGGCTAGTTCTTTAATTTTATTTATATCAATATTAAATGCATTTTGAATAGCAGGCCGTTCAGACGCCACAACAACGACTTCTTCATCTTTGTAATAAAAGGCGGGCCTAATCCCTGCAGGATCTCTCATTACAAATGAATCACCATGACCTAATAATCCTCCCATCACATATCCACCATCCCAGTTTTTTGAAGCCTTTTTTAAAACTCTAGAAATATCTATTCTATCAGAAATTAGTTCAGAACATTCTACTTTTGAATATCCCTCTTTTTTTAGTTCTTTGTACATTTTTCTGACAGCATCATCTAAATAATGTCCAATTTTTTCCATAATTGTAATCGTATCAGAATATTCTTTAGGATGCTGACCTAGCTCTATTAGATTATTAAATAGTTCAGCTACATTAGTCATATTAAAATTTCCTGCAAGAATTAAATTTCTATGTTTCCAATTATTTTGCCTAAGCAATGGCTGCACATTTTCAACACTATTACCTCCAAATGTTCCATATCTTACATGCCCTAATAAGGACTCTGCAAGATATGGAATAGAAGCTTTTAGTTTCGAAGTGTTTGTAGTAAAATTCGGATTGTTTTTAAGAACAGAATTAATTCTAGTATTTATTTTTGAAAAGACATCTTGAATTGGCTGTTTTTCTATAGATCTAATTCTACTAATAAATTTTTTCCCAGGCTCAACATTTAATTTAATGCTAGCAAATCCAGCACCGTCTTGCCCTCTATTATGTTGCTTTTCCATTAGTAGATACATCTTGTTGATTCCATAAAATGCACTGCCATATTTTTTTTTATAGAAATCTAAAGATTTAAGAAGTCTAATGTGAGCAATTCCACATTCATGTTTTAACTCATCACTCATTTTTTTGGATCAATGTAGGTTTACAAAAAAACAAAATTATTATTGAACTATAAAAGTTTATTAATAAAATCAACTCTATTTAAAAGATCATTATAATTAATTTTGTCTATACCATTTATACCAAACCCCTCAACCGAATAAGATGCTGCAGCTGTTGCATATATAATTGCGTTCTTTATTTCATCAAATGAAGAGGAATTAACCTTAGTCAGATAACCTGCTAGTCCTCCAGCAAATGAATCCCCAGCTCCGGTAGGGTCCTTAACTTTTTTCACTGGAAATGCAGGACATTCAAATGAATTTGACTTATCAATTAATATTGAGCCGTATTCTCCTTTTTTGACTATAACAAAATTAGGCCCCATATTTAGAATTTTCTTTCCCCCTTCAATAAGAGAGTTTAATCCCGTAAGCTGTTTCACTTCATCATCATTTATACAAATTAGGTCAACTTGAGATATAATTTTTTTTAAATTTTCCATGGTGTTGTCCATCCAAAAGTTCATAGTATCAAGAATTGTTATTGTTGGAGGATTGATTATTTGCTCCATAACTTTTAATTGAATAATAGGATCAAGATTCCCTAACACAACAACATTAGGAGATCTATAGTTTTCAGGAACTACAGGATTAAAATTTGCAAGGACATTTACTTCAGTTTTTAAAGTATCCCTTTGATTCATGTTATTTGCATATTTGCCAATCCAGTAAAATGTTTTGCCATTTTTTTCAACCTTTAAAGCAGAGATGTCTATATTTCTATTTTTGAATATTTCAAAATATTCTGTTGGAAAATCTCCTCCAACTATAGAAATAATAGCGCTATTAATATTGAATAATGAAGCAGAAACACTAATATGTGTCGCAGCACCTCCTAGTATTTTCTCAACGCTATCATTAGGTGTTTCAATAGAGTCAAATGCGACAGTCCCTACTATTAGAAGTTTATTCATTTTGTTGTTTGTCAAAAGGCAAAGCTAGTAAATAATAAAAATTAATATCTAGTTAATCTTGTTTTTATTTTCTCCCAAAATCAGCAGGAATTTCTCCCCATTTTTTTGTTTCCCATTTCACAATTTTAGTGCTATAAGAATTGTTATTTAACCAATTAATAGCCCTTTGAATTAATACAAAAACTTCTTTATTGTTTTTATTTGGAACGAGCTTGGTTTGACATTTTTTCTTTTTTACCCAGCTTATTGCCGTTATTGAATCAGTGTAAATAATTTGATTGCTTTTTAATTTCTTTAGCAGTGCTAGCCCATGCACAAGACCAAGAAATTCTCCTATATTATTTGTAGCTTCTTTATAGGGCCCCCTTTTAAATAAGATTTTTTTGGATTTAGTATCTACACCTTGATATTCCATTTTCCCAGGATTACCACTTGAAGCTGCATCAACAGATATTGAATTGTAATTTGGAGGATTAATATTACTTTTTTTTGGTTGGATATTTTTAAATTCATAATAGGACATACTATAAGCTTCTTCAGCTTCTTTTAATGTTGCAAAAGATTTGTATTTCGCTCCTTTATAATTTTTAGTTTGAAGTTTACACTCATTCCAGGTATTGAAAATACCAACATTATTTCCTTCCCAAACTACATAATATTTTTGTTTGTTTGACTTCATATAGCTAATAAATTTTCTACAATTTTTGGAAAATATTTCATCTCTAAATCATGTATTTTTTTTGCTAAATCATTTGGAGTATAAGAGGGACATATTTTAATTTTTTTTTGAAAAATAATAGGACCTTCATCATATTTTTTGTTTACATAATGAATTGTAATCCCACTTACAGCTTCTTTGTTTTTAATAATTGCTCTGTGGACATTCATCCCATACATTCCTTTACCCCCATATTTAGGCAGTAAAGCAGGATGAATATTAATAATCTTTTTATTATAAACATTAATTATTTCACCAGGGAATTTTAATAGAAACCCAGCTAGGATGATTAATGCAGGGTTCAATGAAATTATGAAATTTAAAATAGTACCATTATAAAGCTCATCTTTTGTAAAAATTTTAAAATCTATGTGCAATTTTTTTGCTCTTTCAATTACTCTTGCTTTTGGATTATTAGTGCATATCAACCATTTGTTATTGGATCTTTTATTAGAGAAATAATTAACTATGTTTTCTGCATTAGACCCTGAACCAGACGCAAAGATTATAATTTGATTAGAATTCATTTAATAACTGAGTGTAAATTTTTTATTGAAATAGTTAAATTAAAATAAAGTTTTTTATTTTTGCACTCTAACTATATTATAAATATAAAAAACAAAAATTATGTCAGACATTGCATCAAGAGTAAAAGCTATTATAGTAGATAAATTAGGCGTTGATGAAAATGAAGTAGCTGTCGAGGCTAGCTTCACTAATGATTTAGGAGCAGATTCACTGGACACCGTTGAACTAATTATGGAGTTTGAAAAGGAATTTAATATTCAGATTCCTGACGATCAGGCTGAAAACATAGCAACTGTAGGGCAAGCAATTTCTTACATCGAGAGTATATAAACAATCTGATTTTCATGGCTTTAAAACGAGTTGTTGTTACAGGTCTTGGAGCCTTAACCCCAATTGGCAATAATATTGACGATTTTTGGCAAGGACTTGCTAATGGGAAAAGTGGAGGAGCTCCCATTACATACTTTGATACCTCAAAATTCAAAACAAACTTTGCATGTGAATTAAAACATTTTAATATCTCTGATTTTCTTGACAGAAAAGAACAGAGGAGAATGGATAAATTTACACAATATGCTATGGTCTCAACTGAGGAGGCAATTAATGATTCAGGGCTTGATCTTGATAGCATAGATAAATTAAGGGTTGGTGTAATATGGGGATCAGGAATAGGTGGAATAGAAACATTTCAAAATGAAATATTAAATTTTGCAGCAGGTGATGGTAGCCCAAGATTTAACCCTTTTTTTATTCCAAAAATGATTGGAGATATAGCACCTGGCTATATATCAATTAAGTATGGTTTTATGGGCCCCAATTATACGACAGTCTCTGCATGTGCATCTTCAGCCAATGCATTAGTTGATTCCTTAAATTATATTAGACTAGGTTATTGTGATATTATTGTTTCAGGAGGCAGTGAAGCTGGAGTCAATATTACTGGAATGGCAGGGTTCAATGCAATGCATGCATTATCAACTAGAAACGACTCTCCTTCAACTGCTTCTAGGCCTTTTGATGCCACTAGAGATGGATTTGTACTTGGAGAAGGTTCAGGAACATTAATTTTGGAGGAGTATGAACATGCAAAAGCTAGGGGAGCAAAAATATATGCAGAATTAATTGGAGCAGGTCTTTCATCAGATGAGCATCATATAACAGCTCCACATCCTGAAGGCGATGGAGTAAAAGCAGTAATGAG
>CAZBCJ010000007.1:8747-26661 GCA_964490545.1 uncultured Flavobacteriaceae bacterium
CACATGGAACATCAACTCCACTAGGAGATATTGCAGAATTAAAAGCTATTAGCAATGTTTTTGGAAAACATGCACCCAACATAAATATTAATTCCACTAAATCTATGACGGGACATATGCTAGGAGCATCTGGTGCAATTGAAGCAATATCAGTCATTTTATCTATGCAGAATAAAATTGTTCCTCCAACAATTAATCATAAAAATATAGATGACAATATTGATCAAAATTTAAATCTCACATTGAATACAGCACAAAATAGAGAGATAAATATAGCCATGAGCAATACTTTTGGATTTGGAGGACACAATGCATGTTTGTTGTTTAAAAAAACAGATTAATTATGTCAATTTTGAGATTAAAAGATTTTTTTTCTACAAGAAAAGACCCTTTTTATCATCAAATTAAATCTCTGTTAAAATTTAGTCCTAAATCTTTAGAATATTATAAACGAGCTTTTATTCATCGTTCACTAAATCGTAGAGATATTAATGGAATTGCAATTAATTATGAAAGACTGGAATTTTTAGGAGATTCAATATTGAGCTCAATAATTTCATCTTATTTGTTTAAAAATATTCCAGATGGATCTGAAGGGTATTTAACACAAATGAGATCTAAAATAGTAAGTCGAAGTCATCTCAATGAACTAGGGACTGAGCTAAATTTAATCAATTTTGTACAATCTAATATTGCCGATGATAATCATGGAGATAATATCCATGGCAATTTATTTGAAGCTTTAATTGGTGCTATTTTTTTAGATAAAGGATACCCCTATTGTAAAAAATTTATTTTTCAAAATGTAATAATTCCGCATGTGGATTTGGAAAGACTCAAGAATAAAATTATAAGCTATAAGAGTCTATTTATAGAATGGTGTCAAAAAAACAAGAAGGAATATGAATATTATACATTTGAGGATAATGGAAATGATTCTATAAAACATTTTGGTGTTAAGTTATCTGTTGATAATAAGGTTGTAGCTAAGGCTAGAGAAACTTCAAAGAAAAAGGCAGAGGAAAAGGCGTCTAAAAGAGCATTTTTTATGTTTCAAGAGGAAATTTTAAAAGACAAAGAGAATTAATCTTAAATTTTATTTAATATTATCTGATTGTCATAGATAATAATAAGTTATATCTTTATATTATAATTTATTAAAATTGGGTATAAGTAGATTAAATTTAGAAGATTTTTGTAATGAGGTTTTTAGCCTATTTGCAATTCATACAGATTTAGACGATTATAGGTTAGCTTATTTTTTAAATAAGTATTTAGGCATTAATTTATCTCGAAAGGCATTTGATTTAGATTTTGTTAATTCAAAGGGAAGTTTTTCAGTTTTTGAATATATTGATCAAACTAATTTTTTGAAATGGAGTTTAATATCAAATATTTATAATCACAGTTTTCCTGCAAAAATTTCTAATGATGATCTTTTTACAGAATCTAATAATTTAGTTCAGCAAGTTAATTTACTAACTCAGTATAAAAATGTTAATTACTTGCTTAAAATAGAAAACAATGATAGTCAAGTTAATTCAGAAGATATAGTAAAGGAAATTAAGCGGATCCCACAGGTTATTACTTTGTATGATATAAATAAAGATCTAAAAAATAAAGAAAATTTAATCTTTTTATAATGAAAATAAGTAAAAAGAAAACAAAGATTGTTGCAACACTTGGTCCTGCATGTAATTCAAGAACAGTTATTCACAATTTGATAAAAAGTGGAGTAAATGTTTTCAGAATCAATTTTTCACATGCCAAAAACGATGAGGTTCTGAATTATATAGAGATAATTAAAAGTCTTAACAAGGAATATGAATATAATACGGCAATTTTAGCTGATTTACAGGGTCCTAAAATTAGAATTGGAGAGCTAGAACAAGAGATATCTCTAAAGAAAGGAGATGAAATATCTATTGAATCAGAAAAGTCTTTTGTTGGTAATAGAAATAGAATTTTTGTTAATTATAAGAATTTTGCAAAAGATGTAAAAAAAGGAGATAAGATTTTAGTTGATGATGGTAAGTATATATTTACCGTTTTAAAAACTGATAAGAAAAGCAAAGTTAGAATTAAAGCTTTGAATCAAGCATGCTTAAAATCAAGAAAAGGCATTAATCTTCCAAACATAAAAATATCTTCATCTTCATTAACTCCAAAGGATGTGAAAGATGTAAAATTTGCAATTTCTTTTCAGGTAGATTGGATTGCTTTATCTTTTGTGAGGGATGGAAATGACTTAATTGCATTAAAAACCCTCATTGATAAGCTATCTAAAGCTAAGCTTTCTCAAGCTAAGATTCCAATAATCGCTAAGATTGAAAAACCTGAAGCATTAGATAATATTGAGAGTATTATTAAACATTCTGATGGAATAATGGTAGCCAGAGGAGATTTAGGAATAGAGATTGCCTCACAGGAAGTCCCATTGATTCAAAAGAAATTAGTGTATTTGTCAAAAAAAGCAAGAATACCTGTAATTATAGCTACTCAAATGATGGAAAGCATGATAGAATCTTCAACTCCAACTAGAGCTGAGGTCAATGATGTTGCTAATTCAGTTATGGATGGAGCAGACGCTGTAATGCTTTCAGCAGAAACTTCAGTTGGCAATAATCCTGTTGAAGTTGTTACTCAGATTTCTAAAATAATTAACTCTGTAGAATATTCCGATCAGATTGTTGTTCCAGAAGACCCGCCTACCGAAAAAACTGTGAGATATATAACTAAATTTATTTGCTTTCATGCAGCAAAAACTGCTAATGAAATTAATGCTGCAGCTATTACCACAATTACACATAGCGGATATACTGGATTTCAAATTTCATCATGGAGACCCCATTCTAATATTTTAGTCTTTAGTTCTAATAAAAGAATTTTAAATCGCCTTAGTTTACTATGGGGAGTCAATGCTTTTTATTATAATAAAGAAGCGTCTACAGATAAAACAATAGAACACATTAATGAAATTGTAAATTCAAAAGGTTTTGCAAAAGAAGGTGATATGGTAATTAATTTAGCAGCTATGCCTGTTAAGGAAAAAGGCATGGTCAATACTTTAAGAATTTCTACGATTTGATAAATTTATTCTAAATATATATCTATATTTTTTTCTCCATCTTTATTAATTGACGCTCTGTACATACCAGGCGTATTAAAGTCCATTACTATATTACCTTGATTGTCTATAGCGATCAGACCACCATCACCTCCAAGAGAAGGAAGCTTTTTATGGATCACGTTATATACAGCCTCATTTAATGATAAATCTTTGTACTCCATTAATGCTGAAATATCATAAGCAACAACAGACCTCATAAAATATTCGCCGGATCCTGTGCATGAAACAGCACATGTTTTATTATTAGCATATGTTCCTGCTCCAATTATTGGAGAGTCTCCAATTCTCCCCCATTTTTTATTAGTCATTCCACCAGTAGAAGTTCCAGCAGCTAAATTTCCATTAATATCCATTGCTACACATCCGACGGTTCCAAATTTTGAATCAGTATTTTTTTGTTTTTCAAGTTGATTTAATCTAAAATCGGTATAGAAATAATCTTGTTCTACCATTTCAAGATTTTGCAATTTTGCAAATTCTTCTGCGCCTTCACGCGAAAGAAAAACATGCTCTGAACTGGTCATTATGGAGTGCGCAAGAGTAATCGGGTTTTTTATATGCATAGTACCTGTAGAAGCTCCTGCATTAAGGGTCTCACCATTCATTATTGAAGCATCATGCTCAATGGTTCCTTGGTTAGTAAATACAGCTCCTTTACCAGCATTAAACAGTGGCGAATTTTCCAAAATTTTTATAGTTTCAACAACAGCGTCTGTACTACTGCCGGTAGATTTTAAAATTTCATATCCGTGACTTATTGCCTCATCTAATTTTTCCCTTATTAATTTTTCTTTTTCAATGGAGAGATCTCCTTTGAGAATTATGCCAGCCCCGCCATGAATAGCAATTACAGGTTGGCTAGGGAGGTCTTTACAGTTAAAGCAAATTAGCAGTATTATAATGTAAATAAATCTCATTTAAACTAAATATTTCTTAATAAATATTAGAAATCATTATCTTCGTTCAAGATAAAAATAATTTATTATGAAAATTGATATTTCTCTACAAAAATTAGGTATAACTTCTAATAATCTAGGGACATCCACAGGGACAAAGTTCTTTGCTTCTGGCGATAAAATAGATAGTATTTCCCCAGTTGATGGAAGTACAATTGGCACCGTCACTACAACTACAAATGAGGATTATGAAAGAGTAATTAAGTCTGCTAGTGAAGCTTTTAAAACTTTTAGAACGATGCCAGCTCCTAAAAGAGGAGATATGGTTCGACAATTTGGCAATAAATTAAGGGAATTAAAAGAACCTTTAGGAATGTTAGTTTCTTATGAAATGGGAAAAAGCTATCAAGAAGGATTAGGAGAGGTTCAAGAAATGATAGATATCTGTGATTTTGCCGTAGGACTATCTAGACAACTTCATGGACTTACTATGCATAGTGAACGACCTGGACATAGAATGTATGAACAGTACCATCCATTGGGAATAGTGGGGATTATTTCAGCTTTTAATTTTCCTGTGGCTGTTTGGGCATGGAATACTTCTCTTGCTTGGATTTGTGGAGATGTATGTGTTTGGAAGCCTAGTGAAAAAACACCCCTGTGTTCGATTGCATGTCAAAATATTATTGCCTCTGTACTGAAAGAAAATAATTTACCTGAAGGTATTTCTTGTTTAATTAATGGAGATTATAAAGTAGGGGAATTTATGACTAAGGATACTAGAATACCATTAATTTCAGCTACTGGATCAACAAGGATGGGTAAAATTGTAGCGGCGGAAGTAGGGAAAAGATTAGGCAAATCATTACTAGAATTAGGAGGGAATAATGCTATTATAGTAACCCCAGATGCAGATATTAAGATGACTGTAATTGGCGGGGTTTTTGGCGCTGTTGGAACTGCTGGTCAAAGATGCACGTCTACAAGAAGATTAATTATTCATGAATCAATTTTTGATGCTGTAAAGGATGCATTGGTAAGCGCATATGGGCAAATAAAAATTGGAGATCCATTAGATCAAAATAATCATGTAGGCCCATTAATTGATAAAGATGCGGTAAGAATGTATAGTGAAGCATTGGAAAAAGTAAAAGATGAAGGTGGAAATATTGTTGTTGAAGGCGGAGTCTTATCTGGCAAGGGATATGAAAGTGGCTGTTATGTAAAACCAGCTATAGTAGAGGCTGAACCGGATTTTGAAATAGTTAAACAAGAGACTTTTGCACCAATTTTGTATCTGTTAAAATATTCAGGCGATGTCAGCTCTGCAATTCAAATTCAAAACGATGTTAAGCAAGGGTTATCATCTGCAATAATGACAAATAACTTGAAAGAAGCTGAAAAGTTCTTATCGGTGGCAGGTTCTGATTGTGGAATAGCCAATGTAAATATTGGAACCTCTGGTGCTGAGATTGGTGGGGCATTTGGAGGAGAAAAAGATACTGGAGGCGGAAGAGAATCAGGTTCTGATGCTTGGAAAATTTACATGCGTAGGCAGACTAATACAATTAACTATACTGATGAGCTGCCATTAGCTCAGGGAATTAAATTTGATTTGTAATTATTAAGGATTTAAAAGAGGTTGTATTAAAGATTTAAATCGACCTTATATGTGTATAAAACATCTTGATAGGCATAATTAATTGTATTATCATCTGGGTAAGTGATGTATATATCAGACTCTGATAAATCCTGAGACCCACCTAATTCATAAAGCATTTCATAATATCCGTCCTGTACAGAAAAAGTGCCAAACATTGGGTCTTGTGGACAAACTGGATTTGGAGTATCTGACCAATCTGCATAATAATAATCTGTAAAAGTTCCATCTTCTCTGAATTCCATATATAGTTCAGGACAATATACTTCGTTATCATAATATAGTATATTAGGTTCATTGGCGCCCCAAAAACCCTCTTCATACTCGGCAGAATAATAATTCCAATGGTTTACTATTCGACTTTCATCATCAGTACTTGACCTGCCTTCAAAAACTCCACTCCTACTATTAACCGAATAAGAGCCAGAACCTAAACCGTCATTTAAATTTCCTGCAAAACTTCCTGTAACATTTTCTAAAACTATAGATGCTAGAATATCTCCATTTTCATCTACAGAACCTGAAAAAGAATGAATTTCATTATGATCTTTAGAGGTAAAACTACCTACCACAATTCCTGTATTTTGCACAGTTAATGTCCAGGTTCCATTATCTTCTCCAGAAAAAGATCCCGACCATAAACCCTTAAACTCTGATTCTAAATTAGGATTAATATTAATATTATCATCTGCTGATTCACTACTACAATTAAATAAACCTAATACAAGAAATAAATAAAATAGTTTTTTCATGCCTCAAATTTAAGTAATTATTTTTTATTTATAATTGAGCTGCTTGCTTGATCCTGAGGAAGAATTAGGACATCTGCTATATTTACATGATGAGGCCTTGAGATTACAAATTCTATAATTTCAGCAATATCTTCAGCTTCTAAAGCTTTATAACCCTCATATACTTTGTTAGCTTTTGGATCTCCTTTAAATCTAACTTTAGAAAATTCAGTTTCAACTAGTCCAGGATTTATTTCAGAGACTTTAATATTATTTTTGTTTAGGTCAATTCTCATGCCTTTTGAAATGGCATTTACAGCATGCTTTGAAGCAGAATAAACATTTCCTTTTTCATAAACTTCTCTCCCTGCAAGTGAGCCTATATTAATAATATGTCCTGAAGCCTTTTCAACCATCCTTCCAATCACTGCTTTAGTTACATAAAGAAGTCCTTTAACATTACTATCAATCATTTTATCCCAATCTTCTATATTTCCATCCTGAATTTTGTCTAATCCATGGGCATTACCAGCATTATTGATAAGGATATCAATTTGTTGGAAATTATCTGGAATACTTTCAATGGATTTAGTTACCTGGATATTATCAGACACATCAAAACACAAAGATGTAACTGCAGTTAATTTAGACAAATCTTCTCTAATTTTTTCTAATTCTTCTGTTCTTCTTCCACATATGATTAATTGCATTTTTGATAGCGCAAGTCTATAGGCGGTTGCTTTGCCTATTCCACTGGTAGCACCTGTTATTAAAACCGTTTTTGTACCCATATTTTTGTATCTACAACTAATTTATCAAACAAAATGTTAAAAATTATGTTAAAATTGATTTTTTTAACCAATTCTTAACAGATTATTCCTTAATGATTTTCGAATTTGCATACCTATTAAATTATAATTATTAAACTAACTAAATTCTAACAACATGGAAAAGAAAGTTGATATAAAGAAAATTAATGAAAAAATAAAGAAGGAAAGCGCCTTTATTGATCTGTTAACTTTAGAAATTAACAAAGTAATTATTGGCCAAAAAGTAATGATAGAGAGATTGTTGATTGGATTGCTTGGTCAAGGACACATTTTACTAGAAGGTGTCCCTGGATTAGCAAAAACACTTGCAATTAATACTCTTTCTAAGGCAATTAGTGGAAGTTTTAGCAGAATCCAATTTACCCCAGATTTATTGCCTGCAGATGTTATAGGAACCTTGATTTATAATATGAAGCAAACTAAGTTTTCTGTAAAGAAAGGGCCAATTTTTGCAAATTTCGTTTTAGCTGATGAGATTAATCGTGCTCCAGCAAAAGTACAATCCGCATTACTAGAAGCAATGCAAGAGAGGCAAGTGACAATTGGAGATGAATCTTTTCTTTTAGATAAACCATTTTTAGTTATGGCTACTCAGAATCCAATAGATCAAGAAGGAACCTATTCTCTTCCTGAAGCACAAGTAGACAGGTTTATGCTTAAGACTGTAATAGATTATCCTAATATGGATGATGAAAAAGGTATTATTAGGTATAACCTTTCAGGTGTAGAAGAAAAGATTAAACCTGTTGTTACTATTAAGCAAATCCTAAAGGCCCAGAAACTCGTTAATGAGGTTTATATGGATGAGAAAATAGAATCTTATATTCTTGATATTATCTTTGCAACCAGATATCCAGCAAAATATAATTTATCAGAATTAGAACCACTCATCTCTTTTGGAGCTTCTCCAAGAGGGAGTATAAATTTAGCTTTAGCATCCAAATGCTATGCATTTATTAATAGAAGAGGCTATGTAATTCCTGAAGATGTTAGAGCTGTTGTACATGATGTGTTGCAGCACAGACTTGGAATTACATATGAAGCAGAAGCTGAGAATGTAACATCAATTGACATTATTAACAAGATAGTTAATGAGATTGAAGTCCCTTAATGAATTTATTAATTCATAAAAAATTCTAATGAATACTAAGGAGCTACTTAAAAAGGTTCGTAAGATTGAGATAAAAACAAGAAGATTATCTGATCATATTTTCGGAGGAGAATATCATTCTACTTTTAAAGGTAGAGGAATGACTTTTAGTGAAGTAAGACAATATCAAATAGGAGATGATGTTAGAACTATTGATTGGAATGTAACAGCCAGATACAATGAGCCTTTTGTAAAAGTTTTTGAGGAAGAAAGAGAGCTCACAATGATGTTAATTGTTGATATTTCTGGTTCAGAATTTTATGGAACTTCCTCGACTTTTAAAAATGAATATTTAACAGAAATAGCAGCAACATTAGCTTTTTCTGCCAATCAAAATAATGATAAAGTTGGATTAATTTTATTTACTGATCAGGTTGAACTATATATCCCTCCTAAGAAAGGCAAGCCTCATATATTAAGAATTATAAGAGAATTAATTGAATTTAAACCTGTAAATAAAAAAACGGATATAAACGCACCCCTTCAATTTATATCGAATATTTTAAACAATCGTGCTATTGTTTTTTTAATGTCTGATTTTATTTCAGAAGACTATTCTAATTCACTTCGAATTATTTCATCTAAACATGATATTACAGGGATTAGAGTATATGATAAAAGTGAGATTACAATACCTAATTTAGGATTAGTTCCTCTAATGGATAATGAGGAAAATAAAATGAAACTGGTTTATACTGGATCAAAAAAGATTAGGAAAAACTATGAAAAGTATTATCAAAACAAGGTCCAACTGTTTGAAGAGAATTTCAAAAAGGCTGGTGCAGGGATTATTGACTGTTCTACTGAGGATAGTTATCAAAAAAAATTATTAAGATATTTTAAAAATAGATAGGTTAAAATGATCAGTAATAACTTTAGAAAATTCATACTAATATTTTCATTGATAGGTGTTACTACATCTATGATGTCTCAGGAACTTGTAACTTCAATTGATAGTACTAGTATTTTTATTGGTCAAGAAATCACCTATAAATTAGAGATACATTCAGAGACCTTAGCCCAAATTAAATTCCCTAAATCAGAGAGTTTTACTCCAATGGAAGTTTTGAAAACTTATGATTCAGATACAATAATATCTAATGAAAAATATATAGTTTCAAAAAAATACGCCTTAACTAATTTTGATGCAGCAAGCTATATATTGCCAAAACAGAAAGTTGTTTTTGGAGACACCACATTATTTTCAGATTCTAAAAAGATTGAAGTTAAACTAGTTGAAGTTGATACGTCTAGACAAGGGTTATATGAAATAAAACCTAATATAGAAATGAGTAAGCTTGATATATTTTTAACTAGAGCGAATTCATTTGCAAATGACTACATGTCTATTTTAATTTTAATCCTAATTCTTATTTTATTCTATATCTACAGAGATAAAATATTTAGAAAGAAGGAATTTAAATATGAAAAATCTCCGTATCAAAAAGCTAAGGATGAGATTAATTTAATATCAAAATCTGTATATACTGCTGCGGAAGGTGCAAAGGAATATTATTCCAAATTAAGTTTTATTATAAGAAACTTTTTAGAAATTAAAGTATTTGATCATTCACTGGAAAGCACAACTGATGAGCTGTTATTTGAGTTAAAAAGAATTAAATCAAGCGGTGAACTAAACTTAACTTCATCAACATTGAATAATTTGCATCAGGTTTTGCAGACAGCAGATTTGGTAAAATTTGCAAAACATTACCCAGATGAAGATATAGCAAAAAAAGATACTGAAGTGATTAATATTACAGTAGATGAGATTAACAATATTCTTCCAGAACCTACAATAGAGGAATTAAAGAAAGACTACGAATTTCATCAAAAATTATTAAAGCAGGAAAGGAGTAAAAAAATTAAAAGAGCTATTATAGGCTTTATGGGTCTTATGATTTCTTGTGTTTTAATTGCAAGTGTTTTATTTGGTTTTACATATGTTAAAGATTCTATACTTAGAAATGATAATTTAATTTTATTAGAAACAAAAAATTGGGTTACTACTGAATATGGTGCCCCTGGCATTACTGTTAAAACTCCAGAGGTATTAACAAGAAAATTGTCAGATGCTAACTTTAAGTATTTAAACTCTACAAATCTATCGGAGTTTTCATTTTACAATACGCATAATTCGATGCAAATTTATGTTTCAAATACACGATTCAATGATAAGATTAAGCCAGAAGATTTTCAGAAATATATCGATTATACTCTGGATATAATTGAAACTAAGGGCTTAAGTAACATTGTAGTGAAGTATGAAAATTTTACCACTGCTAATGAAGCAGAGGGCATTAAAGTATATGGCTCAGCAGATTTTATAGATCCTAATAGTGGTAAAATAATAAGTGGTAAATATTCAATATTAGGGTTTTTTACAGAAAATGAATTTAAACAATTGATTATCATTCATGAAGATGACATTTATTTAAATGAAATCACAGATAATGTTATTTCTTCAGTTGAATTAATTAAAAATCAAGAACAATGATTTTAAAAATGGAATTTTTAAATATCGAATTTTTATGGTTATTGGCAGTCATACCATTATTGGTTTTATGGTATTCTTATACAGGTAAGTACAAATCTAATATGTTGAATTTTTCTAATTCAGCAGCATTCTCAGAATCAAAATCATTTATTACAATGATTGAGCCAATTCTTAGAATATTTAGAATTATTGCTTTAACGCTACTTATTATTGCATTAGCAAGACCCCAGGTTATAGACATCTCTACAAGAGTTAAAAATAATCGAGGGATAGACATTATTATGGCGATTGATGTTTCAGCAAGCATGCTAGCAAAGGATTTAAGACCAAACAGATTAGAAGCATTAAAAGATGTTGCCTCGAATTTTATTAAAAACAGGACAACTGATAGAATAGGACTTGTTGAATATGCAGGCGAGAGTTATACAAAGACTCCAATAACTAGTGATAAGTCAATTATTTTGAGGTCATTAAAGGAAATAGAATATAACACAATTATTGAAGGCGGGACTGCTATAGGAATGGGGTTAGCAACTTCTGTAAATAGGATAAAAGACAGTAAAGCTATAAGCAAAGTAGTCATTTTATTAACAGATGGGGTAAACAATACCGGATTTATAGATCCTTTAACTGCTGCTGAACTTGCTAATGAATTTGGGATTAAAATATATACAATTGGATTAGGAACTAATGGCATGGCATTATCTCCTATAGGTATTGATTCTAGAGGAAAATTTAACTATGCAAATGCTAAAGTTGAAATAGATGAAAAGCTTTTAAATGAAATTGCAGATTTGACTGGAGGAAAATATTTTAGAGCAACGAATAATAGTAAATTAAAAGAGATATATGATGACATTGATAAACTTGAAAGATCAGATATTGAAGAATTTAAATATTATAATGTTCAGGAAAAATATAGAATTTTTCTTTTGCCTGCATTAATGTTAATTGGATTGGAAATGATTTTAAAATTTACTTTGTTTAGAAGTTTTATATAATGTATCAAATAGAAGAAATATCATGGTTGTGGCTTGGGATTATCCCAATATTAGTAGTGATTCTATTTGCTATTGATAGAATTTGGAAATCAAAAATTCAAAATAGATTTGCATCAAATGAGGTTATATTAAAGCTTAGTCCAGATATTTCATTATTTAAACCATACTTAAGAATTTTTATGATTATCTTTTCTTTATCTTTTCTTGTATTGGCTATGATTAATCCTCAAATGGGGACTAAAATGGAAACTTTTAAAAGATTTGGAGTTGATATTGTATTTGCAATTGATGTTTCAAGAAGTATGTTGGCTGAAGATGTAGCTCCAAATAGATTAGAGAAATCTAAGCAGCTAGTTAATCAAATTATAAACACTTTAAGTGGAGATAGAATTGGAATTGTGGCATATGCTGGAAAGGCATTCCCACAATTACCTATTACAACAGACTATTCTTCAGGCAAAATGTTTTTGCAAAATATGAATACTGACATGATATCATCTCAAGGAACTGCTATAGATGAAGCCATCCAATTAGCTACAACATATTTTGATGATGAAAACAAAATTGAAAGAATTTTAATAATTATTTCTGATGGAGAAGATCATAATGATATATCATTAGATATGGCAAAAATAGCAGCAGAAAAGGGAATTACTATTTACACCATTGGAGTAGGAATGGACAAAGGCGTTCCAATTCCAATAAAAAAGAACGGCATTGTACAGAGCTATAAAAAGGACAGTAAAGGAGAAGTAGTTATAACTAAGTTAAACAAGGAAGTTTTGACCAATATTGCTAAGGAAACAAATGGTGAATATATTGAAGGATTAGACACAAAATTTGTAATAGATAGAATTAAGAATATTTTAAATCAAACTGATAAAAAAGAATTTGAATCTAAAAAGTTCTCAGAATATAAGGACCAATTCCAATGGTTTTTAGCTATAGGACTTTTATTCCTTTTTATTGAAGTTTTTTTATTTGATACTAAAACATTTTGGTTAAAAAAATTAAATTTATTTAATGAAAATTAATATTTGAATGGTATTTCATAAACATATACATATTATAATTATACTTTTCTTTTCCATTAATTTATTTGGTCAGGATGAATCTTATAATAAGCACTTATATGATGGTAATATAAATTATGACAAGGATTTTCTTTTGGCAGAAAATAGTTATAGGAAGGCAATATCAATTAATTCTTCCAATATAAAAGCGCCTTATAACTTATCAAATAAATATTATGAAGAAGAATTGTATGATGAGGCATTAATAAGACAAGCGGAAGCATTAAAAAATGCAAAGTCTAATAATGAAAAACATAGAATTAATCATAATATTGGCAATATTTTAATGAAGAAAGATCTTTGTAAAGAAGCTTTAGAAGCTTATAAGAATGCCTTAAGAAATAACCCAAATGATGATGAAACGAGATATAACTTATCTTTAGCAAAGCTTTGCGCTGATCAGCAAAAGGATGATCAAAAAAAGGATGATCAAAAAAAGGATGATCAACAAAAAGATGATCAGCAAAAGGATGATCAACAAAAAGATGATCAGCAAAAGGATGATCAGCAAAATGATAAAAAGAATAATCCGTCAAAGGATAGAGGATCAGCCAAATTATCTCCTGAGCAAATTAAGAATTTATTGAAGGCAATGAATAATGAAGAAAATAAGGTTCAGGCAAAAATTAATGAAAACAAACAAAAAGGGGTTAAGATTGTAACTGAAAAAGATTGGTAATGAGAAATATTTTATTAGTTATTTTTTTTGTATTTTTTAGCTGCATATTATCAGCTCAAGTTAATTTTAGGGCAAATTTAAGTAAAAGCTCACTAGGTATTAATGAAAGAGTTAGGGTTGATTTTATAATAGATAAGGATGGAGATAATTTTACACCCCCAGAATTTGAAAATTTTAGAATTGTAGCCGGACCAAGTCAGTCAATAAAAAATTCGTGGATTAATGGTAAGAGATCATACTCTAAGACATATACATATTTTTTATCTCCTATAAAAAAAGGAAACTTTACAATTGGCCAGGCCTCTGTTGAAGTTGATGGTGAAATATATAAAACCATGACTCTTAATGTAGTCATTACAACTGCAGTTGATAAGCCAGTAAACCCAAATGACCCATCATATGTCGCAGATAAAAATATACATTTAGTTGCTGAAGTTTCAAAAACAAATCCATATTTAAATGAGCCTGTATCAATTGTATATAAATTATATTGGAAGCCTGACCTTGGAATTACAAATACTAGAGAATTAGATGCTCCTAGATATGCTAATTTTTGGAGTAGTAAAATAGATATTACACCAACAGCAGAAAATGGGATATATAAAGGGGAAGCATATAGATATGCTGTCATGCGACAAACGGTTTTATATCCACAAAGAATAGGAGAACTATCTATTGAGCCTCTTGTATATGATATAGCAGTACAAGTACCAACAAATAGAAGAAATATCTTTGGTCAGGTTACTAATAGAGTTAATAAAACAGTTTCTGCGGGGAAATTAAAAATCAATGTTAAACCATTGCCTGATATAGGTAAGCCAAATAATTTCTCAGGTGCTGTAGGAAAATTTGATTTATTAGTGACTACTTCAAAAAAAGAACTATTACTTTCTGAAGCATTTCAGCTAAACCTTGAAATTAAAGGCAATGGGAATTTTAATTTATTTAGTTTCCCTTCAATTAACTTGCCTCAGTCTTTAGAAGTATATGAACCGGAAAGATTAGAGAAATTAATTACTAATTTTAAGGGAATCAGAGGAAGTATTAAAGATCAATATACAGTTGTTCCATCTTCTCCTGGGAAATATTCCATTCCCAAAATTTCATTTAATTACTTTGATCCAAATGATTCTAAATATAAAACACAAACTTCTGCAGTAAATTATATTAATGTAAAAGGAGCTATTATTAATAATGTTAGAGAAGAAAACAATATTGACAACAGAAATTCAAACAAGTTAGGCTTAGTAGAATATGGAAATTTATCCTTCAAGAAAAAAACAGAATTTCAAAAAATCAATCAAGAGATCTTTTTCTTTTCTTCATTGTTTTGGATAATCCTATTAACTCCATTTGCTATCCTATTTATTATTTTGTTGATAAGAACATTTTTAAATAAAAAGAAAAATGATAAAAATTGGATTAGGGCTAATAATGCAAAAAAATTAGGAAAGAAATATTTATTAGATGCTAAGAAAAATATTGAAAATAAAACTAAATTTTATGAAGCTTTAGATAAGGCTTTAATGAATTATTTAAAATCAATTTTATTGTTTGATAATAGTGAATATAATGCAAAAAAAATAAGAGAATCTTTATTGAAAAAATCAGTAGGGTTAAAAACAATAGATTTATTAGATGATATATTCAATAATTGTCAAATGGCTAGATACACTCCTTTTGATTATGTTGATATGGATAAGGATTATAAGAGGGCCTTAGAGTTAATATCATTAATTGATAATGAAATTCAATAAAATGAAAAAAATTATAATTGCTATAAATATTATTTGGATGTTTTCTCCTTCTATTTTATCTGCTCAGATAAATCTTGAGAGCATTTTTTCTCAAGCCAATGAATTATATAATAAGGGCAGCTATATTGAGGCTATTAATAATTATAAAGAGATAATTAAAAATGATTTTCACTCTGCTGAATTATATTATAATTTGGGGAATGCTTATTATAGGCTGGACAGTATAGCTTCTTCAGTTTATTACTATGAAAAAGCTCTTCAATTAAATCCAAATGACAGAGAGATAATAGATAATTTAGCATTAGTGAATAAAACACTAGTTGATGAAATAGATCCAATTACCACTCCTTTAATAGAATCAATATTAAAGAGCCTGTCAAATATTTTTTATTTTGAAACATGGGGGTATATTTCTATATTTTTTAGTTTTTTAATCGTGGCATTATTTTTATCTTACTACTTTGCCAATAGTAGTAGGATAAAAAGATTAACATTTGTTCTTTTATGCATATCATCTATATTGATGTTGGCCTCATTAATAAATGGGAATAAAGGATATGACAATTATGTCAATAATGAATATGCTATAATTTATTCTTATGAAACTGACTTAAAAACTGAACCAAATTTTAGATCAGAAACTTTATTTATGTTACATGAAGGGACTAAAGTACAGGTGATAGAGAACTATAATAATTGGATTAAAGTTCGATTGGTAAATGGCCAGATTGGATATATACAATTAATTGATGTAAAAATATTATGATTACAAAAGGACAAGTTATAAAAGCTCAAAATCAATGGGCACACGCTGTTATTGAAATGGGCACTATAAAAGAGGATAATGCCTGTAAGCAATGTGCAATAAATTTTCTAGATGAATTTTATTTTTTTCAAACAGGCCCAGTTCTTTTTAAGCCTACTATGGCCTCTTTACAACAATTTAGAAACACAAAAGAAATGGCTTTATCCTATTTCATAGGAGGTGAAGACGCTATATGTAAAGAAGATGATGGCTTTGCTAAAAAACCCTGGATAGATATTAAATTTGAAAATAATAATATAATATTAGATAATAATAGAGCAATTGCAATGGGGAATTACTATTTTAAGTCTAATAATAGTGACGCTATAAAGGTTGAATATACTTTCGGATATAAGCTAGTAAATGGAAAGTTAAAAATTGACCTACATCATTCATCACTTCCATATAGTTCAGGTTCTTAAGATTATGTAAAAAATAGAGGAAATAATTCTTGATTTATATGTCTTATATAAGTATAAAAAATTGAATTTAGAATAGTTAATTCATCTATCATTTTAACCGATAAATTTATTTTATCAAATAAAAGGACAAACACAATACAAATAATAGAAAACTTAATTAATCCAAAAAAAGCTCCCGCAATTTTATTTACCAAACCAAGAGCCATAGCATCTGCTAGCTTGGTTAATGACTTTGCAATTAGATTTAAGAAAATTACTACTATAATTAATGTGATTAAAAAAGATATAATGATTATGTAATTTTCATCTAATGAAATAAACTCTTTCAGATATTTACCAATAATTGAATTAAAATTAATTGCGCAGTATAAGCCTAACAATAGCCCAATTAATGCAGAGATTTCTAAAAATAATCCTCTATAAAAACCTCTAATAACCCCATAGATTAAAATTATTGATATTACTATGTCAATACTATTTCCGCTCATTAAGAAATCTTAATATTACAAAATAATAAATTTTAGTTGTTATATTAATGTGATATTTGTTAAATGATACATTTTTATAATGGATGATAACTTAAAAGAAAGATGGAAGAAATTGATTTTAAAATTATCAAAAGAATTTTCTGACAATGAAATAATTGATATGCAATCAATTATTTTTTTAATTGGAGTTCAGGAATTAGGGGATGTGAAAGCAAATTTCTCTAAAAACAAAAAATTAGATCTAATGCATATAGGGGTATGTAAATTACTAAGTGATTACGGATATTATACTTTTGATTATACTGATAATGATGGATGGCCTCATTACAAATTAATTGAAAATCTACCAAATCTAAAACCTGGAGAACAAACAATATTAATGAAAGAAGCTATAGTTAACTATTTTTTAAAAATCAATTATATTAACTAAGTTTTATTAAATTTGATTCATTCATATAAACTCATGATTGATAAAATTAAATCTGCTATTAATGAAATTTCTTCTTTTGAATCAAATTCTAGGGATGATGTTGAATCATTTAGAATTAAATACTTAGGTAAGAAGGGAATAATAAATAAATTTTTTCTTGATTTTAAAAAGATTGATAATAAGCAAAAAAAGGAAGTAGGTAAAATTCTAAATAAGTTAAAAAATGTTGCTCATCAGAAAGTAGATGATTTAATTTTAGGACTTTCAAAAAGCTCAAAGGATTCTATATCCATTAATGATATAACTAGACCAGGAGATCCAATTGAAATTGGTTCTAGGCACCCTATTTCTTTAGTTAAAAACAG
>CAZBCJ010000008.1:0-25916 GCA_964490545.1 uncultured Flavobacteriaceae bacterium
GAAAAAATTATTCAATCTGCATTGATTTCAGTCTTTTCAAAAGATGGAATTAAGCCTATTGTAGATGAACTTAGAAAGAGGGATGTAACAATATATTCTACTGGTGGTACATATGATTTTATTTCAAAACTAGGACACAAAGTAACAAAAGTGGAAGATATTACTAATTATCCTTCAATTTTAGGAGGCAGAGTAAAAACATTGCATCCTAAAATTTTTGGAGGTATCCTTTCAAGAAGAAACTTGAATAAGGATGTTGAAGAAACCAAAAAATTTGAAATTCCTTCAATTGATCTAGTAATAGTAGATTTATATCCTTTTGATAAAACAGTCGAATCTGGTGGAACTGAAAATGAAATAATTGAGAAAATTGATATTGGTGGAATAGCCTTGATAAGAGCAGCCGGGAAGAATTATAAAGATGTTACCTGTATTTCATCAAAAAATGATTATTCTGAATTCCTAAATTTATTTATAAAAAAAGAGGGTTTTCTCTCAATAGATGATAGAAAGAAATTTGCAATTAATGCTTTTAAAAATTCATCTAGCTATGATAGAGCTATATATAACTATTTCAATAATAATAAAGATGATATTACCCTAAAAAATAAAAAAGAGACATCACTAAGGTATGGTGAAAACCCACACCAAGAAGGGAGTTTTTATGGAAATATTGAAGAAATCATTGAAAAAATTCATGGAAAAGAATTAAGCTATAACAATCTATTAGATATTGATTCAGCAATTGATTTAATTTCAGAATTTAAAGATGAAAAGCCAACCTTTGCTATTCTAAAGCACAATAATGCCTGTGGGATAGCCACAAGGGAAACCCTAAAAGATGCTTATGAAAGTGCTTTGGCTGCTGATCCAATCTCAGCATTTGGTGGAATCCTGATTTCTAATACTATTATTGATAAACCCACAGCATCTATGATTAATGAATTATTTTGTGAGGTAGTAATTGCTCCAAAAATTCATGATGGAGCATTGGAAGTATTAAAAAGTAAAAAAAATAGAATTATACTAATATTAAAAAAATTAACAGAAAAAAAATCAGTAATAAGATCATGCCTAAATGGATTTCTTTATCAAAGTATTGATGATATTAGTGATTCAGAAAACATTTTAAGTTATCCCACTAAAATAAGGCCAAATAAAAATAAGATTCAAGATTTATTGTTTGCCTCTAAGATTTCAAAATATACAAAATCAAATACTATAGTTCTTGTGAAAAATAAACAATTGCTAGCAAGTGGAACTGGACAAACTAGTAGAGTTGATGCCTTAAATCAAGCAATTGATAAAGCAAAAAAATTTAATTTTGATCTAAGTAATGCTGTTATGGCTAGTGATGCATTTTTTCCATTTCCTGATTGTGCTGAAATAGCACATAAAGCTGGTATAACATCAATTATTCAACCAGGAGGATCCATAAAAGATAATCTCACTATAGATTATTGTGAAAAGCATAATTTATCAATGGTTTTTACAGGTGTTAGACATTTTAAACACTAATAATTTTTAATTGTTTTTTAATTGTTTTTTTATTAAATTATTATTGCTAGATTTACATGAAGCTGAGGACATGTTAGAATAAGCTAATTCATAAAATTAATTATGGGATTTTTTGATTTTTTAACGGAAGAAATTGCTATTGATTTAGGCACAGCTAATACTCTTATTATACATAATGATAAGGTTGTTATTGATAGTCCTTCAATAGTTGCTAAAAATAGGTTAACCGGTAAAGTTATTGCGGTAGGTAATGAAGCTAATCTAATGCAAGGCAAAACTCATGAGAACATTAAAACAATTCGTCCTTTAAAGGATGGTATGATTGCAGATTTTGATGCTTCTGAACAAATGATAAATTTATTTATCAAAAGTATCCCTGTTTTAAAAAAGAAAATATTTTCACCCTCTTTAATTATGGTAATTTGCATTCCGTCTGGAATAACTGAAGTTGAGATGAGAGCAGTAAAAGAATCAGCTGAAAGGGTTAATGGAAAAGAAGTCTACTTGATACATGAGCCTATGGCTGCAGCTATTGGAATTGGAGTAGATATTATGCAGCCTAAAGGCAATATGATTATTGATATTGGGGGAGGTACCACTGAAATAGCTGTAATTGCTTTGGGAGGGATTGTTTGTGATCAGTCAATAAAAGTAGCTGGTGATGTCTTTACTAATGACATTATTTATTATATGCGAACTGAACATAACCTTTATGTTGGGGATAGAACTGCTGAAAAAATAAAAATTCAAGTTGGAGCTGCAACAGAAGACCTAGATTCTCCTCCTGAAGACATGAGTGTACAAGGTCGTGATCTTTTAACAGGTAAGCCAAAACAAATTGATGTCTCCTATCGTGAAATTGTAAAAGCTATTGAAAAATCTATTTTAAGAGTTGAAGATGCGGTAATGGAAACATTATCAAAAACTCCTCCTGAACTAGCTGCAGACATATACAACACTGGCATGTATTTGGCTGGAGGTGGTTCAATGTTAAGAGGTCTTGATAAAAGATTATCAAAGAAAACTGATTTGCCAGTATATATTGCAGAAGATCCTTTAAGGGCTGTAGTAAGGGGTACAGGAATAGTATTAAAAAATATTCCAAAATATAAAAGTGTATTGATTAAATAGAATTAAGAATTTATGCAACAAATTATTTATTTCTTCCTAAGAAATAAAAATTTTCTTTTGTTTCTTTCTCTATTCTTATTATCCATATTCATTAACTTCAGATCTAATTCATATACAAGTAGTAAAATTATTAACTCAAGTAGTTCAGCTGTTGGATATCTATATGATAATTTAAATAACATAAAGAACTACTTTAATTTAATAGAAGAAAATAAAAAGCTAATTAAAGAAAACAAGTTTCTAAGATTAGGAATAATAAATACTACCCCAGATACAATTTCAAATTCTCATAACTATAATATTACTGCTGGAAATGTTATAAAAAACAGCTACAATTTAACAAAAAATTATATTACCCTTAATGTAGGAAGAAATCAAGGAATTGAAATAGATTTTGGAGTAATTTCATCTAATGGTGTTATTGGAATAGTTGATAAAATTTCAGGCAATTATTCTAGGGCTATATCAATCCTAAATACAAATATTAATTTAAATGCAAAATTAAAAACAAGTAATCATTTTGGAACCTTAAGCTGGAATGGGGAAAACCCCTCATATGTTCAGTTAAAAGATCTGCCTAAACAAGCTTACCTGAAAATAGGTGATACTATTACAACTGGTGGAAATTCCCTTATTTTCCCTAAAGGTATTTTAATTGGATCAATTAGGTCATATAAGCTTGATAATAGTCAAAACTATTTAGAATTAGAAGTTGAGCTCTTTAATGATATGAGCAATATTAATCACGTATATATTATTGAAAATCGAAAAATTAATGAAATAAGAAGTTTGGATGAATAGCATAATAAAAAATATTACTTCTGCAATAGCATTTATTTTAATTCAGTGTTTGATATTAAATAATATTAATTTTCTAAACTCAATCAATCCATTACTCTATATATACTTAATAGTTTATTTCCCAATAATAAATAATAGGACAGTCTTTATTTTATTTAGCTTTCTATATGGATTGTCAATAGATATTTTTACTGATTCAGCTGCAGTTCATGCTGCTGCTTGTGTATCTCTTGCTTATTTTAGGCCAATATTTTTAAAACTAATTTTTGGAATGACATATATACATCAAGTAGTTAAGTTCAAAAATATTGATTTAAAGCAAAATCTATTTTATATATCCTCCCTAACATTATTTCATCATTTAATTTTATTTCTTATTGAAGTTTTTGATTCTTCAAAATTAATTTTAGTTTTTGAAAAGGCTATCTTCACTAGTATATTTACAATATTGCTTATTGTTCTATTAAATTTATTTCTGAAAAATAAATGAGAAAATCTCTGTTTCCAATAATAGTAATTGCAGCTGGAATAATATTTATTATTAGAATGTTTTACCTACAGATATATAGTTCTGAAAATTATGATATCTATGAAGACAATGCTATAAGAAAAGTATTTACCTATCCAAAAAGAGGATATATTTACGATAGAAATAATGTTCTATTAGTTTCCAATCAGCCATCCTATGATGTAATGATTATACCTAGAGAAGTTAAAGAAATAGATACATTAGAATTCTGTAGTTTATTAAAAATATCCAAGGAATATTTAGTAGATAAATACTTGAAGACATCAAAATATTCAACTAGAATTCCATCAGTATTCCTAGCTCATCTTTCTAAGGAAGACTATGGATATCTTTCTGAAAAAATCAGAAAATATAAAGGATTTTACATACAAAAAAGAAACTTGAGAGAGTATAATACAAGTATTGGAGCAAATGTTCTTGGATATGTTGCCGAAGTAAATAGAAAAAATATATTAAATGATAATTATTACTTAAAGGGAGATATTATAGGCAAACAAGGTGTTGAAATGTCTTATGAAAAATATTTAAGAGGAATAAAAGGGATCGAGTTTATTCAAAAAGACAGGTTTAATAGAGATATAGGGAAATATAAGGATGGATCCTTGGATATTCCTTCTATATCAGGGAAAGATTTAACTATTACAATTGATTCAGAACTTCAGGAATATGGGGAGGCTCTTATGAAAAATAAAAGAGGTGCAATTGTTGCAATTGAACCAAATAGTGGAGAAATACTCTCATTGGTTTCATCTCCCTCATATAATCCAAATCTTTTAGTAGGAAGAGAAAGATCAAAGAACTACCTTGAATTATATAAAGACAGTATATATAAGCCATTAATTGATAAAAGTCTCTTATCCATGTTTCCCCCAGGCTCTCCATTCAAAATATTAGTTGGTCTTACTGCATTACAAGAAGAAATAATTACTGAAAAATCAACAATTTATTGTAAAGGGTACTATATATATGGTAAAGAAAAAAGAAAAATGAATTGCCATTGTGGGGGTGGCTATCGAAACATTTATAGTGCTATTTCACTATCGTGCAATTCGTACTTTGCAGACATATATAGAAAGACTATTGATTCACAATACAATACTAAGGAGAGATTTGACAATTGGAGCAATCATATTAAGAGCTTTGGTCTAGGAAATTATCTTAATAATGATTTGCCTGTTGGTAAAAAGGGAGTTGTTCCTGATTCTGAATATTATAACCGGTGGTATCCTGATTTTAATTGGGGTGCAACTACCACACTTTCTAATTCAATTGGGCAAGGTGAAATTTTAACAACCCCAATTCAATTGGCAAATATGACAGCAGCTGTTGCCAATAAAGGATATTATTATACGCCACATATAATAAAAAAAATAGACGGAGATACTGTTGATGTAAGATTCAAGACTCCTATTAAAACATCTATTGATAGTACACATTTTAAAACTATGAATAAAGCTTTATACAGAGTTTTTAAGTCAGGAACAGGAAAATTATTAAATGTTCCAGGAATTGAAATTTGTGGCAAATCAGGTACAGCTGAAAATTTTGTAAAAATTAATGGGGTAAAAACTCAATTAAGTGATCATTCAATTTTTATTGCATACGCTCCAAGGGAAAATCCAACAATAGCTATTTCCGTACTAATAGAAAATGCCGGATATGGATCTCTATGGGCTGGAAGAATATCTAGTTTAATGATTGAAAAATACATAAAACATGAGATTTCATTAAAGAAAATGGAAAAAACAGTATTAAATAGAAGTTTAAAAAAAGAATATTTAAAGCCTTATCTAGGCAAACCATTTAATATAAATGAATAATGTATAGTAATAGAAAAAATATTTTTAAAATTGACTGGACACTAGTTTTAGTATACATTTTTCTAGTTGGATTTGGTTTAGCTAATATTTTGTCTTCAAGTATTAGTGGGGAAAATATTTCATTTTTTGATTTTAGTAGTCTGTACGGAAAGCAATTTATATTCATATTATTATCACTGTTAGTTATTATTATTAGTCTTACAATTGAAGTTAAATTTTATGAAAGATTTTCAAGCATATTTTATTTAGTTTGTATATTTTTTGTTTTAGGATTATTCATTTTTGGAAATGAAGTTAACGGAGCACTATCGTGGTATTCATTTAATGATTTTACAATACAACCAAGTGAATTCATGAAAGCAGGAACAGCTCTAGCTGTTGCTAAATTTATTAGTGATATTCAAACAAACATGAAAAAATTTTCTGATCAACTCAAACTATTACTAATCATTATGCTGCCTATAATGCTAATTATATTACAAAATGATACTGGGACATCAATCGTTTTTTTCTCTTTGTTTTTTGTTTTATATAGAGAAGGTATTTCTCAAATTTATTTATTAATTGTCTTTATAATTTTAAGTATTTCAATTCTTACTATAAAAACATCCATTTCAACTGCTATATTATTATCAGTAATAATTGTACTGTTAAATTATTTATATAAGAATAAAAAATCTAGAAGGATTATAAATTCATCAATGATTTTACTGTTCTGTATACTCATAAGTTTCTTAACAGACTATACTTATAAAAATGTTCTAAAAACTCATCAAAGAAATTATATATCTGTTTGGCTTGATCTTGAGAAAGATCCGGTCAAAATAAAACAAATGAAAAGGACTGTACTTTATAATCTAAATGAGTCTGAAAAAGCTATTAGCTCAGGTGGGTTAACTGGTAAAGGGTATCTTGAAGGAACTCGAACAATTGGAAATTTTGTCCCTGAACAACACAGTGATTATATATTTAGTACTGTTGGTGAAGAATGGGGTTTCCTGGGAAGTTCATTTATAATTGTGCTTTACATAATATTAATCCTTAGGATAGTTACTTTATCAGAATTGCAAAAAAATCATTTTAGTAGAATATATGGTTATTCAGTAGCATCAATCATTTTTTTCCATTTTATGATAAATATTGGAATGGTACTTGGCCTAACTCCAACAATTGGGATACCTCTACCATTTCTAAGTTACGGTGGTTCTAACTTAATAGCATTTACTCTCCTGTTATTTATTTTTATAAGACTAGATGGTAATAGGATAAATGAATGGTAACTACTTTTCTGATAATTCTAACTTTTTAGCAAAAAAATTACAAAAATCTTTCATTGATTTAGTCATTTCCTCATCCTGAGTTGCTCTTTGGTATGTGTCAGTCATAGTGCTAAGAGTCTGATAAAAGAACATTTTCATATCATCAATTGGCATATCCTTTGTCCACAAGTCAATTCTTAAACTTTCCTTAGATTCTGAATCCCAAAGAGATAATAAAGCTGCCTTTGTTTCTTTATTTGAAATATTACCGTCCTTCGCTGTCCAATAAATTTTTTCTGGAATTTTGTTTTCATCTATTTCCACTAAAAGTTCTATTTTTGAGATATTTTTTTTTGCCATTATTTCCTAGGTTTATATTTAGATTTATTATATATGTGTATTGGATTCATTAAAATCATTTCAATCAATGAAGTATTATTGTTTTTCATATAAGATTTGACTATTTCCCAGCCAATAAACCTCCCTATCATACCTGGAGATTCATTATCTATTGATAAATAAAATTTAGAAAATGGGGCATTATTAATAAATCTAGTTATTAATTTGTTCTCTGAACTAAATAAAAGTTCCTTTTCAACAAAGTATGTCCAAACATAATGCTCATTTTGGCGGGCCCAATCCATGTTTAATTTTGAATATCCAATTTTGTGTCTATCCTCTAACTTAGGTGTCATAACATCCTTAAAATATAGAACCTTACCATAAAAAATTATTTTCTCTAGGAAAGTATAAAAATTAGCTTTTGGGATTACATAATAAGCATACTCTTCAGCTATATCAGATATAATCATTCTAGGAATTAAATTATCACTAATATATTTTGGCATTGAACTATAAAATGGATGTTCTGAGCCTAAATAATTATCTAGTCCAATTAGTAAGAGTGAATCAGCAAGAATTACTCTGTTTTCATATTCAACATCAGAGATTAAAGTAATTAATCTTGGTAATTCATATTTTGGGAAATAGGAAATAAAATTATTGTAAAAAGATTTTATTTCCATTTTCTCATTATCTAGATTTGAAAAAACACGATTAACTTCACTGTATATTTGTTTTTGAACAGAATCATTCAGTCTGCTTATCCATACTTTATTGTCGTATTGTTCTGGAAATAAAAAAGGATAGTCTTTTTTTAAATTAAACAAATCATTAGGATTTGATTCATAAAAAAGTTTATCAAATCTTTCAATTGTCAATGGATATGAATTACTAATTTTATTATCATTTCCTTTACATGAATTTAATAAGATTAAAAAAATTATATAAAATATGTATTTTTTCAAGAAATTAATATTTATTAGTTTCGAGTATTAATATATTTATGCATTACAAATATAATATAGTTATTAATCAATATAGAATATATTAATGAATACAAGAAAAGTTGAGGAATATATAGTCCAATGGTTGATTGATTACAAAAGTCAAAATAACATTAATGGCTACATCATTGGTGTCTCAGGGGGAATTGACTCTGCAGTTACATCAACTCTTTGTGCAAAAACCGGACTAAGGACTCTATGTCTTGATATGCCAATTAGACAAAATTTATCTGAGCATTCACGAGCAAAAAATCATATCAAATGGTTGAAAGAAAAATTTGGAACATCAGTATACTCACATGCAATGGATTTATCAAATTTATTTAAGGAATTTGAAAAATCAATACCTGAAGAAAAAATAAAATTTCTTAAAACACATGCTCTTGCAAATACAAGAGCACGATTAAGAATGGTAGCATTATATTATTTTGCCTCTGTAAATAACTACGTTGTTGTTGGTACAGGAAATAAAGTTGAAGATTTTGGAATTGGATTCTATACTAAATATGGAGATGGCGGAGTTGATATAAGCCCAATTGCAGATCTTAATAAAAGTGAAGTTTATGAACTTGCAGAACACCTAAAAATTGATAATGCGTTAATAGAAGCAAAACCCACTGATGGTTTATGGGATGATAATAGAACAGATGAAGAACAAATTGGAGCTACCTACAATGAAATTGAATGGGCTATGCAACAAAAAAAATTAGGCAAAAAAATAAGTGATTTTAATGGAAGGGAAAAAGAAGTTTTTGAGGTTTTTGAAAAACATCAAAATAATAATCTACATAAGATGAACCCAATTCCTATTTGTAAAATTCCTAATAATTTAAAATAATTTATATCGCTCTATTTAACTTTCTTGAGAGAAGTATTTTTAGATTTGAGTAATTTACTACATCTTCTAATATAGATTTGTTATCATTATTAATCGATGTTTTATCCTTAAATTCATTTACTTTTTGATCAATTAAAAAACAACGTAGATTTAGAATTGTTTCAATTACTAATTGAGAAATTGTTTTGTTTTTAGGTTTTGGAAAAATGCTATTACGTTCCCAATCATGTAATGAATATTTTTCGTCATTCATCATTATATTAGTTATTTCTATTTCAAGATCTTTTGGTAATGTATTTAAAAATTTATCAGCACTAATCTCTTTATTTTCATTATAATATTCAATAATCTTATAGTATATTTTTCTAAAATTATCATTTGAGAATTCCATTTCATCTTCATGAAGATCCATATATATTTTTTCAAAAACCCTTGCTTGCCTATTTACTGGACTTAGTATTAATTTTCCGTTTTCATCTTCTTTTAAAATTAAATCTTCAAAATCTTCCACATTATTTCCATACAATAATAAAATCTCTATAATTTTTTTCTCTAATTCGTAAAGAATATTTGTGTCCTTCTTTTTATTCTCAGGCTTAACAATTGTAAAAGAATCAAAATTTCCTTTAGAATTCTTTATGTCCTTGTTGAATTTCTTTTTCTGAATCTGAGCTAAAGTACTATATAAAACTTGCTCACTTATTCCCATAATTGATGAGCACTCCTTTATATAAATTTCCTTTTTTATTTGATCACTTATTTTTGAAATACTTTCTACCATATTTCTTACTACAGAAGCCTTTTTTACTGGATCATTATCAGCTTCATCAACTAATAAAGATGCTTTGTATTTTATAAAATCTTTTGACTGTTCTTTAAAAAAAGATATTAATTCATCTATTTGTTTATTATTTGCAAAACTGTCTGGATCTTCACCTTCAGGAAGATTACAGATTTTAACATTCATTCCTTGTTCTAGAATCATGTCTATTCCTCTTAAAGTAGCTCGAGATCCTGCACTATCTCCATCGAATAAAACCGTTATATTCTTAGTTAGCCTATTAATTAATCTAATCTGATTTTCTGTCAATGCTGTTCCAGAAGATGCAACTACGTTTTTTATTCCTTTTTGGTAAAGTTTTATAACATCTGTATATCCCTCAACTAAGAAACAATTATCCTCCTTAACTATACTTTGTTTTGCATGAAATATTCCATATAAAACTTTACTCTTATGATAAATAAGACTTTCAGGTGAGTTAATATACTTTGCAGTATTTTTAGAGGATTTAAGAATTCTACCTCCAAATCCTAAAACCCTTCCAGACATACTAAGGATTGGGAACATAACCCTACCCTTGAATCTGTCAATGTTTTTATCATCCTTTACAATAGTAAGTCCTGTTTTCTCTAAAAAATTTAATTTATATCCTCTTTTTAAAGCTTCGTCTGTAAAATAATTGGATTTGTTGAGTGAATAACCTAACTGAAATCTCTCTATAACTTCATTTGAAAATTCTCTTTCCTCAAAATAAGACATTCCAATAAGTTTCCCCTCTTCAGACTTATATAAGTTCTCTTGATAATATTCTTTTGCAAATTCAGTAATTAAATACATGCTTTCTCTTTCACTATCCTCTAGTTTTTGTTCAGAAGTTTTTTGTGTCTCTTCAACCTCAATATTATATTTTTTTGCTAAATATTTAATTGCTTCAGGATAGGTGAAATGCTCGTGCTCCATAAGAAATGTTACAACAGTTCCTCCTTTACCACTTGAGAAATCTTTCCATATTTGTTTTGCTGGAGAAACCATAAAACTAGGCGTTTTCTCCTCAGTGAAAGGACTTAATCCCTTATAATTTGAACCTGATTTCTTTAGTTGGACAAAATCTCCAAGGACCTCTTCTACTCGAGATGATTCAAATACTTTTTCTATGGTAGATTTTGCTATCAATTAATATTTTTCTTAATATAAGGACTGATCAATTTAATGATTAATTTAAAACTTTTTACTAAAAAACTAAATAATTCTGTTATATAGATAATGTAAGTGGAGATAATTCTTTTATGAGGACTTTTAAATTAATTTAAAGAAGGTTTATTTGCAAGTTGACCACATGCAGCATCTATATCCTGGCCTCTTGACCTTCTAATAGTAACATTAATGTTATTTTCTTCAAGAATCCTTTGGTATAAATCAATATTCTCTTTTGAAGCTTGAGAAAATTTGTTATCATCTATTGAATTGTATTGAATCAAATTAACCTTGCTTGGTGCAAATTTGCAAAAATCTACTAGAGCATTAGCGTCTTCAATAGTGTCATTTATTCCTTTCCAAACTACATATTCATAAGTAATTATTCTTTTTGTTTTTTGATACCAATATTTTAATGCTAGCTTTAATTCCGATAGATTCATTTTTTCATTAAAAGGCATAATTGAAGTTCTAATACTATCCACTGCTGAATGTAACGATACAGCAAGTTTAAATTTAACATTTTCATCTGCCATTTTTTTAATCATTTTTGGAATTCCTGAAGTTGATACTACAATTCTTTTAGCAGAAATACCAAGTCCTTTTTTTGATGTTATCTTTTTAATGGCTTCTATAACATTTTTATAATTCATGAGTGGCTCTCCCATTCCCATAAATACAATATTTGTTATGGATCTGTTATAATATTCCTTACTTTGCTTATTAATTAATGCTACCTGATCATAAATTTCATCTGGATTTAAATTTCTCATTCTCTTTAATCTAGATGTAGCACAGAATTGGCAATTTAGACTACATCCAACCTGAGAAGATATACAAGCCGTAATTCTTTTTTTTGTAGGGATTAATACACACTCTATTATTAAATCGTCAAATAATTTAATTCCATTTTTTATTGTACCATCCTCACTTTTTTGTATTGTATGTAACTTAATATGATTAACTATAAAACTCTCCTCCAAAATAGACCGTATTGATTTTGGAAGATTAGTCATTTGTTGAAAATTTATAGCAGATTTCTCCCAAAGCCATGAATATACCTGGTCTCCCCTATACTCCTTAAAACCATTTTCTAAAAAAAACCTTTTTATTTGTTCAAGTGATAGGGATCTTATATCTTTTTTTGACATTGTAAACTAGAAAACTTAAATTCTTTAGATTATAAGCATTGCATCGCCATAACTATAAAAATTGTATTTCTGCTTCATTGCTTCTTCATATGCTTTTTTAATGAAATCGTTACCAATAAATGCAGAAGCCATCATAAGTAGAGTTGATTTTGGCATATGAAAATTTGTAATCATAGAATTCGCAATACTAAATTCATATGGAGGAAAAATAAATTTATTTGACCAACCATTTATTTCATTTAAAGTACCACCTGAAGAAACTGAACTTTCAATAGCCCTCATAACAGTTGTTCCAACTGCACATATTCTTCTTTTATTTTTTAAACCTTTATTAATAATATTTGCAGCATTTTCTTCAATTATCACTCTCTCACTATCCATCTTATGTTTTGATAAATCTTCTACCTCTACTGGATAAAATGAACCTAAACCTGTATGCAAAGTAACTTCTGAAAATTTAATTCCTTTGATTTCTAAACGTTTTAATAAGTGTTTAGAAAAGTGTAGTCCTGCTGTTGGAGCTGCAACTGCACCCTCATTTTTTGCATATATAGTCTGGTATCTTTCTTTATCTTCTGGTTCAACATCTCTATTGATGTATTTTGGTAAGGGGGTCTGACCCAAATCAAGTAATAATTCTCTAAAATCATCGTATCCCATATCACATAAAAACCTCAAAGTTCTTCCCCTTGAAGTTGTATTATCAATAACCTCAGCAACTAAAATTTCATCATCTCCAAAATATAGTTTATTACCAATCCTAATTTTTCTGGCTGGATCAACTAATACATCCCATAGTCTTTGTTCACTATTTAATTCTCTAAGTAGAAAAACCTCTATTCTTGCTCCTGTCTTTTCCTTATTACCATAAAGCCTCGCAGGGAAAACCTTTGTATTATTTAAAATTATAACATCATCTTCATTAAAATATTCTATCATATCTTTAAATATTCTATGTTGGATGGAATAGTCTGATCTGTCAATAACCATTAGTCGAGATTCATCTCTATTTTTATTTGGATATTCTGCTACTAAATTCTTTGGTAGTTCATATATAAAATCTGATAACTTCATTTGGAAAATTTTAGAAAGGGCAAATATACAATCTCAGAAGCGGGGATGTCAAGAAATTTTAAATATAATTTCAATAAAATTAAAATTTACTTCAATTTTTTATTTGTATGATGTCTCTTATGATCTCTTTCAGCCTTGATTTCCATCATATTATCAAATGACTGTTGTAAATTAACTCCAGTCTGATTTGCTAGACATAAAACAACAAATAAAACATCAGCTAATTCTTGACCTAAATCATTGCTGTCTGATTTCTTAGTACTTTGCTCGCCATATCGTCTTGATATAATTCTGGCAACCTCGCCCACCTCCTCAGTAAGCTGAGCCATATTAGTTAATTCATTAAAATATCTAACTCCATGAATTTTAATCCAATTATCAACCTTTTCTTGTAACTTTTTTATATGCATAATTTTAAGAAGAATTATTATAGTAAACTTTGATCAATATAAGTAAAAATTGTTTATATAATATATAATTAGTAGTATAATAATTTATAGATTTATATTAATTAAATGGTCTATGAAAAAGAACAAAATCCTACTACTACTTATTACGCTAACAACATGTTTTTCATGTAATGTAAAATCTGTTGACTCTATAATAATAAATGCTAAAATCTACACAGTAAATAACCAAAATGAAATTGCTAAATCAATAGTAATTAAAGATGGTAAAATTTTAGATATAAGTAATTCTAATCTTAATAAAAAATACTATAGTAATACCATTATAGATGCTAAGGGCAAAACAATTCTTCCAGGTTTAATCGATTCTCATTGTCATTTTTATAACCTTGGATTAAGTCAACAAGTTATCAATTTACGAGGCACCAAATCACTAAATGAAATTTTAGAAAAGTTAATTGAATATGATAATGAAAATAGTCCCAGAATAATTTTAGGTAGAGGTTGGGACCAAAATGACTGGGAAAATAAAAATTTTCCTAATAATTTAAAATTGAATCAACTATTTCCCAATAAAATAGTTGTTCTTGAAAGAGTTGATGGGCATGCTTATTTAACAAATAATTATACGTTAAATCTTGCCAGAATTAATGAGAATACTAAAATTTCTGGGGGTTCAATAATTAAAGAAAAAGGAAAATTATCAGGAGTTCTTGTTGATAAGCCAATGCAATTAATTGATAAAATACTTCCAAAAAAATCTATATCTGAAAAAATTATTGCATTAAAAGAGGCTGAAAAAATATGTTTTAGCTATGGATTAACTACAGTTGATGATGCTGGATTAGGTAAAGAAACAATTTTCTTAATTGATAGCCTACATAAATCTAATAATCTAAAAATAAAGATTTATGCGATGATAAGTGTTTCAAAAGAGAATATATTATTTTTTAAAGATTATGGAAAAATTAAAACCCCTAAATTAAACGTTAGATCATTCAAAGTTTATGGTGATGGTGCTTTAGGTTCAAGAGGCGCCACTTTAAAAAATCCGTATTCTGATGATACCTCAAATTACGGGGAATTTGTTACAAGTATTAAAGATCTAGAATATTACTCAAAAAATATTTCTGAAATGGATTTTCAAATGAATACCCATGCAATAGGAGACTCAACTATAAGTTTTCTGGTTAAAAACTATAATACGATTTTAAGTAAAATTGAAGATCCTAGATGGAGAATTGAACATTCACAAGTGATTGATGCTAATGATTTTAAATTATATAACAATAAAGTTCTTCCATCTGTTCAGCCAACTCACGCAACTAGTGATATGTATTGGGCTGACGAAAGATTAGGTGAAAGAATATATGGTGCGTATGCATTCAAAGATCTACTTAATAGTTCAAAGAAAATTGCATTAGGGACTGATTTTCCTGTAGAAAAAGTTAATCCATTTCATACTTTTTATAGCTCTATTGAAAGAAAAGATTTATCTGGATATCCTGAAAATGGATTCCAAAAAGAAAATAGTCTAAATAGAGAAGAAACATTAAAAGGAATGACTATATGGGGTGCATATTTTAATTTTGAGGAAAATGAAAAAGGAAGTTTAGAAATTGGAAAAGCGGCGGACTTTATTATTATTAATCAGGATATCATGGAGATAGATGCGAAATTAATTCCGGAAACAAAAGTTATAAAAACTTTTGTAGATGGTGAAATGGTATATAATTTAGATAATTAAAGTAACTGGCCCATCATTTACAATATCTACCACCATATAAGCACCAAATATTCCAGTTTGTACCTTATTATTAATTATATTATCTAATTGATTGACAAATAGATTGTATATAGGTTCTGCTATATCTGGTTTAGCAGCATCTATGTAACTAGGTCTATTCCCTTTATTGACATTGCCATATAATGTAAATTGACTTACAACTAAAACCTCGCCATTAACCTCATTGACATTTTTATTCATTATATCATTTTCATCATTAAATATTCTTAATTTTGAAATTTTATTGGTCATTTTTATTACATTCTCCCTAGAATCATCATTTGAAATACCCAGCAATATTAACATTCCATTCCCTATAGAAGACACCATTTTATCTTCTACTTTTACACTTGCACTTGTAACTCTTTGTATTACTACAATCATATTGATATAATTATCTGTACTTTAAATCATCCTGCATTATTATTTGCTTATAATTTTCATAACGTGAAATATTAATTTTATTCGATGCAACTAATTCCTTTATAAAACAGTCTGGCTCATCTATATGTAAACAATTATGGAATTTACACCTATTTTTATTCTGAAAAAATTCTGGAAAAAAATCTCCAATTTCATTTTTTTCAAAATTTACAATACCAAATCCTTTTATACCTGGAGTGTCAATTACTCTAGCTCCAAAATCTATATCAAATAATTCAGCATGAGTTGTAGTATGCTTCCCCTGAAAATATTGAGATGAAATATCTCCCGTTTTTATTTTTAATTCAGGATTTATACAATTTATAATACTTGATTTTCCCGTTCCCGAATGTCCTCCAAACATAATTGTTTTTCCCTTAATTAAAGAAATTATTTCTTTAATGTTTAAGCCTTTAATGGCAGATAATTTAATACATTTGTATCCAATGTTCTCATATAGATTAACCATCATTTCAAGCTGAGTTATATCGTCCTTATTATAGCTGTCAATTTTATTAAATAGCAGGACAGTATCAATAGAATATGCATTAGAAGTAATTAAAAATCTATCTATAAAATTTGTAGTAGTAATAGGGGTTTTAATAGTAATGACTAAAAATAGAATATCTATGTTGGCTGCTAAAATTTGTGTCTGCTTAGACAAATTAACTGATTTTCTTAGAATGTAATTCTTCCTATCATGGACCTTAATTATAATTCCATTTCTTGAATCAGTATGATTTTCAATATCAAATTCTACAACATCACCAACTGCAATTGGATTTGTGCTTTGCAAATCATCTAATCTAAGTTTGCCTTTAATTCTACATTCAAATTCCACTCCCTTATTATTTTTTACAGAGTGCCAACTTCCAGTAGATTTATATACAGTTCCTATCATTGATAATAAATGTATAATTAGTTATTTATTTTATTATTCTTTTTTTGAAATTTTTTAATTTATTAGTATACGTTAAATTTAATTTAATAATAAAAAAAACGTAATTTATTAATTATTAAATATCAATCTTGTTAAGAAAAAAATCACATAGAAATAATAAGCAATTATACTACTCATTAAATTTTTTGAAATTATTGATCCCTAATTTCTTCTACAGGAATAGGCTTAAAGAAAGACTAAATGAAATTAACAAGTATGATGTTGACTATATTAGAATGCGTGTAAATTATTATAACAAGATGGATAGAGATATAAATCTTCCGGATAATATTTCAAATTTATCATCTTTAAAAATTAAAAATTTTCATAGAACATATTTTTTTGATAGCTATGAATTTACTAGATATTTTAATTCATCTTTAAAGATGAATTTTTTATTTGGTGACATTACATACATTCCAGACATTCCTTCAATTGTAAAAAGTAGACCTATATTGGATAATCATGAAAATTCAGTTTTGTTCAAATTAAATAAGATAAGACACTTTACATATACCAATGACTCAAATGAATTTGAAAATAAAATAGACATGTTAATAGGTAGAGGAGCAGTTTCAAAAAAACACAAAAAAAGAACTGAATTCTATAAAATGTACTTTGATAATAAATTATGTGATTTAGGTCAAATAAATAGCAACACAGATCATGATCATTGGATTAAAAAGAAAATCTCAATTGAGGCTCATCTAAAGTATAAATTTATTCTATGTATTGAAGGAGTAGATGTTGCTACAAACTTAAAATGGGTGATGTCCTCAAATTCCATAGCTGTAATGGCAAAACCAAAAATTGAATCTTGGTTTATGGAAAAAAAACTTATTGCAGATTACCATTATATTCTAATAAAGGATGATTACTCTGATCTTGAAGAAAGATTAAACTATTATATAAATAATATAGATAAATGTTTAGAAATTATTAATAATGCTAATGAATATGTTAAACAATTTAAGGATGAGAAAAGAGAAAAATTAATTTCATTACTAGTGTTAGAAAAATATTTTATAAAAACACTACAAATCCCTAAAAGAATCAATTTATTATATTAAAATTTATCTTATAATTTTTTATAAACTATAAATAAATCTAAAAGTTATAAATCTAGGCTGAATAAAATACTCTGAAGCACTAATAGATATATTAGAAGTACTTGAATTACTTTGTGATTTAGTATCTAGAAGATTAGTGGCTTTTGCTTCAAATTCCCATTTACTATCCTTGTCTTTTCTATAAGAGAGTGAAGCATCCCAAAACTTATAGCTATTAATTAGATTATCTTGATCACTAAATCTTGTTTGTGAATAGTTTGTTCTAAAAGTAAAACTCTTAAGAATTAATGCATCAATCTCTAAATAGGGACTCTTAGTATAATATTTAGTGCTAATATCTCCTATGTTATTTTCACTTAAATTGTAAGAATATCCCGCCTCAATATTTGGTGCCGTTTTAAATAATGTTCTAATGGAGCCTTTATAATTTTGAGAAAAATTCTCACTAAGGGATGGATTATTTATGCTTTGAATAAACTGATTAAATTTTGAATAATTATAGCCTCCACCTAAACTACCTCTTATCTTCCCAAATGATCTTTGATATCTCCCTGATGCTGAGAATGTCTCATCAGCAAATGATGAATTAAATGGTGAACTTGTTGCAATTACACTTTCAAAACTTGTAAGATTTCTTATTTGATCTATAGATTTATTATATGAAAGTCTAGCAAAAACATTTGTGTAATTAAACAAATTAAAACTGAAGTAAGTTAAATTTATATTATGTGATAATGCATTCTGAAGTTCCTGATCACCACTAAATATTGAGTTGTAATTATTCAGTACCAGGCCTCTTGCTAACTTTGTTACATCAGTAAATTGTGTTTGCATTGCATAATTAAATCTGATACTCTCACTATTTTTTAATTGAATGATTACATTAAAATCAGGCAATAACTTGAAAAAAGAATCAGAATAGTCAGTTTCAAATTGTGTGTTTTTTGAATTATATGCATGTGCTGTAAAGCCAGGGCTAATAGTAAATTTTCCAGTTTTTAATCTATAATGCATCCCTAGATATAAATCCGTAAAAGTATAATCTGTATCATTATAATCTAATCCCCCATTGATTACAGGAGTGGGATAAAAGGTGCTATTTTCTAAAAATTGAAAAATTTCTGAATCAAATTTCTGATTACTATAAATAGCTCCTAGAGTAAAATTTAAATCACTCTTAATATTTAAAATGTTCCAATAATCTAATTTTGCATCTAATTGATTAGATTTTACTTTTCTCTCCTGGGCAAGATTAAAATTTGATTCAGAATCATCAAGACCTAATCCAAAAGCAGTTACCTGATAATATGAATTATTCTCCAAAATCGCATTATAGAATGGATCTTCATTCTTAAGTACATGTTGCGCTTCAAAAGCAAATATATTTTTATCATCAAGAGTATAATAATAATTTAAATTCTGACTGATATTGTATGTCTCAACATCTTCATTTTGGTTAATTGAACCAATTACTGATGATAAATAATGCTGATCTTGATCTTCCTCAGTAATTCGAGAGAGTATTTCATAATCTAATTGATTATTAAGATTAGGCTTGTGTTTTAAGCTAAATTTACCAATTGCTAAATTACTCGTTTGAAATGTATTTGTATGGGTATCTTCATCAGGAATTCCAAGGCCTTGATCTATATATTGTGTGGAATTATTTTGTTGAATCTCAATTTCGCTATTTGTTAATATTAAAAACCCAGAATAGTCAGTTTTCTTGTTTGGTGAATAGCTAGTATTAAGAGCTGCAAATTCAGTATTAATATCCTTAGCTCTGTTATTTTGTAATTGAAGAAATCCTAAATTATTATTCCCTAAACTTATATTTGTACCACTTTTACCGCTAGGCTTTTTAAACCCACCTGAAAAATTCCAATAATCTCTTTGAGTAAATGCCTGTTCTCCAATATTATTTAAATCTCCTATTACATTAATACTGTATGATGGACTATAATAAAAAAGTTTTGGCTGAAAAAGGTATAAATCTTCAATAGGTGAATCTCCAGCACCAGCTGTCACAGTTCCAAACCAAAACTTGTCTTTTCCTTTTTTAAGTTTAATGTTTATCGCTATATTATCCTGGTTATTTTGAACAGAGCTCAACTGTCCAACATCAGCATAATTTTTTAGTATCTCTACTTTATCAACAGCACTTGACGGAATATTTTTTGAAGCAATTTTAGAATCTCCCTCAAAAAATTCCTTGCCTTCTACCATCACTTTGCTTACTACCTTGCCCTCAACCTCAATTTCTCCATCATCTGTAACCTCAACCCCAGGAAGATTCTTAAGGACATCCTCTAGTTTTCTTTCTGTTCCTGTTTTAAAAGAATCTGCATCATAAACAAGTGTATCCCCTCTTACAACTACAGGCATCTCATAGGTTAGCTCTACAGCATCTAATTCAGTATTTTCATAAAGGATAAAGTCCTTTGAGATATCAGATTCTTGGGATTTAATAAGTTGACTATAACTAGCCATTCCTATATAGCTAACCTGCAGGTTATAACTTGAATTCTTTTTTAAAGCAACCTTATATTCTCCATCAGGATCAGATATAGCAAATGATTCAAGAGCATTTGTTTCACTATTAATCAAAATAATGTTCGCAAGTTCAAGAGGTTTATTTAAACTATCTGTTACCTTTCCCTGCATTTTTAATTGTGAAAACAAGAATGAAGAATTAAGTAATAATATAAGTACGACAAATTTTTTCATAATAATATAATTATTGTTTTCTACCACCTCTCATTCCTCTTGACTGATACATAGATTTCATTTCTTCCGTTTTTAATTTAACGATTTCGTCATATTTATTTCTTGTAACTTTTTCTCCTTTGGTTGGCATTAATATTTCATCCTTTTTCTCTGGATTCATTACAATTTTTGAGCACAACAGGACTGTTTGATCAGTGCTTAATTCTAAAATAAGTCCTGGTAATCCTCCATATTCAGCAGGTCCATGACTAACTGGTATTTGAGGAGCATACCATGCTACTATATCAATAGTCTTAGGGATATCTATGGTTTTAACTTCAGGTTTTTTACTAGTAGAATCTTTTGGTTTATCTCCTCTTGGTTTATTACCCCTTGATCTAGGAGGAGAAAATACACCGCTCCAATCAAAAGGTGCTTTTTTCTTAGCTACAGCCTTAAAGCATATGTAGTTACCTATTTTCTTTTGCTCGTTAGTCATTTCCCATTTTATTTCATCTATATCATCACTAACTAAAAACTTCTTACCAAAAAACTCAATCTCCTCTAATGACATTTTCTCTTTTACATTTTTATATCTAGGTCCTGAAGATGATCCAAAATTTCCCCATCCTCTACCTTGACCAGGTGCTCCTAAGCGTTCCTCTTCTTTAAATGTAGATTCAACCTTATTGAAAGTTAAAATGAATGTTTTCTCTAACATGTTTTTCATTCTAGCTTTCATTTGATTTTTCTGCTCAGTACTCATTGTAGACCCCCATGGTCCAAGATCAAAAGAAGTTTTTGATTTATAATATGCCTTTCCTTGAAAATCTTGGGCATAAAAGAAGTTAAAAGAAAATAATGCTATAAAAATTAAAATGAAATTTCTCATAAAAAAAATTTTTCTCAAAGCTAGTTAATACTCCTATACAAATTGTTAATTTCAAGTTAAAATAATCATAATTTTTTTGTACTTTCAAATCCATGAGGATTATATTATTGCTTTATTTTTTATCTACACACTGCATTTTATACGCACAAGAAGACATCTCATTGTTATTAAAATCTAAAACTGAGTATAAGGATTCAATGCAAATTGCTAAAAGTTACGATAATTCTAATTTTTATTTAATTAAAAATTCTATAGTTAATAAAAGCTCAGAAACAACATATACATATAATAATATTGACCTAGGAGAATTATATAAAATTGACCTATTTAATCCTCTTCAAATAAAATTATTTTATAAGGATCACAATTCTATGGTTATTCTGGACAACAAGCTAAGTGAAATTAAAAAAATCAATTTTAATTATTCAGACCCTCTAATTAATGTAGTAGCCTTTTCATCAGCCAATGAAAATAATATCTGGGTATATGATGAAATTTCTATGAGACTTAAAAAATATAATTATATTAAGGATTACTTTGATAACATTGATATTCCAATAGAAGGTGAAGTTAAATCATTAAAAGGGAATTATAATTATTGTTGGCTTTTAACAAATAATCATTTATATAAATTTAATTATACAGGTTCATTAATATATAAAATTCAAATTAGTGAAATGGATTTCTTTAATTTTTATAAAAATAATTTGATTTTTGTCTCTAATAACAACCTGTTTATATTCGATGAATCTGATAGTAGACTAGAAAAAATTAGTCACGAAAAATTATTTATAAAAGATTTTTTTGTAATCAATGAAACCTTGTATATTTATGATGAGGATTATTTACAACAATTTGAAATTAAAATTAATTGAATTATGCATATAGCTATAGCAGGAAATATTGGCGCCGGAAAAACTACTTTAACTAAATCGCTTGGAAAGCACTATAAATACGAAGTTGAATTTGAAGATGTTGTAGACAACCCTTATTTAGATGATTTTTATAATCAAATGGAAAGATGGAGTTTTAATCTTCAAATTTATTTTTTAAATAGTCGTTTCAGACAATTAAGAGATATTATTAGTAATGGAAGAAATGTAATTCAAGATAGAACTATATATGAGGATGCAAACATTTTTGCACCTAATCTTCATGCTATGGGTCTTATGACAAATCGTGATTACAAAAATTATAGATCTCTTTTTGACTTAATGGAAGAAACAGTTAAATCACCTGATTTATTAATCTATCTTAGAAGCTCCATTCCAAATTTAGTTTCACAAATTCATAAAAGAGGCAGAGAATACGAAAATTCCATAAGTATAGAATATTTAAGCAGATTAAACGAAAGATATGAAGCTTGGATTCACAGTTATGAAAAAGGTGAATTACTAGTAGTTGATATAGATGATATAGATTTTGTTGAAAGTAAAGATGATCTGCAAAAAATTATTGATCTAGTAGATCAAAAAATAAAATAAGAAAAGGCCATAATTTAAGATCTCTTTTATTTTTTAATCTTGTTTATTATCCTGAACAATTTTATCTACTTTTTCCATAACTTCATCTTTAGAGCCATCAATTTCAAATTCTTCAGAAGCTTCATTACCATTAATATTTGTGCTAATTTTTACTTTAGCAGTTACGTCATCTGTTTCATCATTACTTTGCATATCAACTGATACATTTATTTCTTTAGACGTTAGATCATTAACGTGATTAGATTCAGCTGAGTGACCTCCTAAAATTGGGGCAATTACAAGTCCTATAAGACAAGTAAGCTTAATTAAAATATTCATTGAAGGACCTGAAGTATCTTTAAATGGATCACCTACAGTATCACCAGTTACAGATGCCTTGTGAGCATCAGAGCCCTTATATGTCATTTCTCCATTAATTTCTACACCAGCCTCAAATGACTTTTTTGCATTATCCCACGCTCCACCTGCATTATTTTGAAAAATAGCCCATAATACACCACTTACTGTTACCCCTGCCATATAACCTCCTAACATTTCAGCTATAGCTTGATTATCCATGCCTATTAACATAGGTAATACAGTAATAAGTATAGGAGTTCCAATGGTTAATATTCCTGGTAACATCATTTCTTTTAATGATGCTTGAGTAGATATAGCAACACATTTATCATATTCAGGTTTTGCAGTTCCTTTCATTATTCCCGGAATTTCTTTAAACTGTCTTCTAACCTCATATACCATTTCCATTGCTGCTTTACCTACAGCATTCATGGCTAATGCAGAAAAGACAACGGGTATCATTCCTCCAACAAATAACATTGCTAAAACAGGAGCCTTGAAAATATTAATTCCATCAATTCCTGTAAAAGTTACATAAGCGGCAAAAAGCGCTAAGGATGTTAATGCTGCAGAAGCAATAGCAAATCCTTTTCCAGTAGCTGCAGTAGTATTACCAACAGAATCTAATATGTCTGTTCTTTCTCTTACAATTGGATCTTGTTCACTCATTTCTGCAACACCACCAGCATTGTCAGAAATTGGACCAAATGCATCAATAGCTAATTGCATTCCAGTAGTTGCCATCATAGCAGATGCTGATAAAGCAACTCCATAAAATCCTGCAAAAGCATATGCAGCCCAAATTGCTGCTGCAAATAATAATACTGATCCAAATGTAGATATCATTCCTGTAGCTAGCCCAGCAATAATATTAGTTGCTGCACCCGTGCTAGATTTCTGAACAATTTCAAGAACCGGCTTTTTCCCAAGTCCTGTATAATATTCTGTAATAGAAGATATTAGCCAGCCTACTACAAGTCCTGTAAGAGTTGCATAGAAAACATTAATAGATGAAATATCTCTAGCACCTTCTCCAAAAAATTGCATTGTCATAGTTTCAGGCAACATATAATCTACTAAGAAATAACATGTAATAGCTACTAAAGCTATTGACAGCCAATTACCTTTATTTAAAGCTCCCATTACTTCATCTTCCTTAGCATCATTAGAGTTAATTTTTACTACCATTGTTCCAATAAGAGATATAATAATACCGAAACCTGCAATTGCCATCGGTAATAGAATTGGTCCAATACCTCCAAAAGCATCATCAATAGATCCGCCCATATCTTTAATAACATAATTTCCAAGTACCATTGCTGCCAATACTGTTGCAACATAAGATCCAAATAAATCTGCACCCATACCTGCTACATCACCAACATTATCACCAACATTGTCCGCAATTGTAGCTGGATTTCTAGGATCATCTTCAGGAATTCCTGCCTCAACTTTTCCAACTAAATCAGCACCAACATCAGCTGCCTTTGTATATATTCCTCCGCCTACTCTAGCAAATAAAGCAATTGATTCTGCACCTAGAGAAAATCCTGCTAAGGTTTCAAGAACAATAGTCATGTCTTCAACAGAAGTCCATGATCCGCTCATGAAAAAATTAAAAAATATTATGAAGAATGCCGTCAATCCAAGTACAGCTAAACCAGCCACTCCTAATCCCATTACAGTTCCACCTGCAAATGAAATATTTAATGCATCTGGCAGACTTGTCTTTGCGGCTTGAGTTGTTCTTACATTTGTCTTTGTGGCAATTTTCATACCCATATTTCCAGCTAGTGCTGAGAAAAAAGCACCAAAAATAAATGCGACAACTATTAATATATGTGAAGTTGGAACAACAAATGAAATTCCTGCTAGAACTAAACTAACTACTACTACAAAAATCGACAATAATCTATACTCAGCATTTAAAAATGCTAATGCCCCTTCATATATATGATCAGAAATTTCTTTCATCTTGCCATCACCAGCATCTTGTTTCATAACCCATGATCTCTTAACAAAGACATAAGCTAAACCTAAAACTGCCATAGCAATTGGCATATAAATCATCATTGCATCCATAATTGTATATTTTTAGTTAGTTGGCAAAAATAATGAAATAGCTTTAATTAAAAAATACTCAGATATTTTATTTATATAATACCTTATTTACTGCCTTAATAACATCGTTACTGTTTGGCAACCATTCTTTTAGCAATACTGGTGAGTATGGAGCTGGTGTGTCAGCTGTATTAATTTTTTCAATAGGTGCATCTAAATAATCAAATGCCTGAGACTGAACTTGATATGTAATTTCTGTTGATACATTGCCAAAAGGCCATGCTTCTTCAAGAATAACAAGCCTATTGGTTTTTTTGACTGATTCAATTATAGTTTTGTGATCCATTGGTCTTACAGTTCTTAGAT
>CAZBCJ010000009.1:0-21197 GCA_964490545.1 uncultured Flavobacteriaceae bacterium
TTGCATGTATTAGGCCTGCCGCTAGCGTTCATCCTGAGCCAGGATCAAACTCTTCATCGTTAAATTTTAAATATATTTAACAACTAAAGAAATTTTATCTATCATCTCAAAATGGTTTATTCTCTGAAAATAAATTAAAAATTTATTTTACGCTGTCAATCAATTCAATATTTTAATGAACATAGATTTTAATCTGCTTCTCTATAAAATATAGCAGGACGCAAATATAAAACCGTTTTTTTTGCTTCCAAAACTTCAATTGGCAAATAAATTAATATTTATCAACAAATTTTAACCATATAAATGGCCGTTTTGGCTAATAGCGGATGCAAATATAGGATCTTTTTACTATGTACAAAATATTTTACAGGTATTTTTCAGAGAAAAATTTGATGTGCTTAACAGTCAGTTACTTATCTATAGGAAAAAATTCCAAACCAATCCAAATCTAAATGAAAAATCTCTGTAAGGATAATTTGGGGCAGAATAAAAATTATAACCTGTAAAGGAAGAATTAAAATGTTCTAATTTAAAATATAGTCTGGTTTGTTGAATTTTAGCATTAACAAAGAAATCCACTAATGGAAATCCTCCTATTTTTTTACTGTTTTGCACATAGAATTCTGATAAAAGTGGATCATATGAATTCATATAAAATTTTGAAAAATAACTTATACTAAACCCTGTTTGTAAAAAAAGTGCCTTATCAAGTAAATGACTGCTGTAATAAATTGAATTTCTAGCAATTATTTCAGGGACATTTAGGACTCCTGAAGCATTAGAAATTTTTTGATATTGAATTTGACTATCATAAAAGAACTTTTTTATTGAAAATGCTCTTGAAACTCTTATTTTTATAAGATTAATATTATCTGAATATTGAAATGGTTTAATAGCATTAAGATTGTCCTTTGTAAAGTAGGTGAAATTATTAATGTCTATGTAATCTAGGCTAAGATTAAAGTATTTATTGGATTTAAATTTCAAATTAAACTCTCTATTCTCAATATTTTGAAAGTTATTTTCCCAATTGTAAGAAATATAATTACTCTTAAATAGTGAAAAGTTGTAATTAGGCTGACGCGAAGAAATGGATACGTTACCCATTATATCTATATCATCATTTAACTTGTAAGATAAATTACCATCCAATGAATTTCCAGAAATATCTTCTGAAATTGAAGACGAAAAGTTTGCATTAATATTAAATTTATTTATTCTTTTAGAATAAGAGCCATATAGAGTCATACCACTATATTTAATTCCATCAGGAATCCCTGAGATATTTAAAGAATCAATATTTCCAAAGCTGTATTTATGATTATTATATTCCAATCCTAAATTAAAATCTCCAAGGTTTTTTGTTTTATAATCAGCACTGATTTTAAATAAAAAACTTCTTAATCTCGATTTGTCGTCAATCCCTGAAAAATTATAGGATTCACCAAAATACTCATTAGCAGAAGATTGGTTGAATTTATAAAATCTTTTTTCATACGAAATTGTATTTCCAATTGAGAGCATATTTGATATAATAGAATCTGTTTTCTTACTTAATTTATAGTTATGATCTACATAATATCTTCTACCAACAAGCTCATTATCTGCATTCTCAAAATAAGGATCAAAAACTGATCTATCAAGAAATTGATCATTACCATTTTCAAAATCTATAATATCTTGATCTCTTATACCTCCATTTTGTTCTGCAAATAATTTTTGACTAACATAATGTGTCCTAAGCATATATCTTTTGTCTTCAGAATTATAATTTGTTGAAAACCTAAAATTTGATGAACTAGATAAAAAGTGTTGATAATTTCCTAAAGATCTAAGTCCTTTTCTAGAAATAGTAAAATTGAATTTTCTTGAAGTATTTACAGAATACAGAGCATCTAATAATTGACCCTGTTCAAAAACTGATCTAAACATTAATTCTGTAAATGGAGTTGGCACATCATAATAATTTACATCTTCTATTTCCATATAACTAAAATGTTTTGCTCTAGAACCAAAGGATGGGAAAATTTTTGATTTTTCTGAACTATAACTTAGGCTATTATAGGTATGGCCAGTATTGGAAAATGGTATTAGATCAAAATTATCTTTCCTTAAATAATTTATCTTATGAAACTTATTTATTGTTAATGATGTGTCTACAATTATTGTATCACCATAATGATTAATAATTAGGTAATCCTCAATTTTTGCATTTAAATTTTTTATTAATCTTGTGCTTCTTTGATTACCATAATTAGTTCTAATAGAATCCGATAGACCTGACAATGAAATATCATCATTAAGATCGATCAGCGGAGGCTTTTTTTGAGAATATGACTTAACAATGAAAATTAACAATATAAATAATAGAAAATAATTCTTCATATTTAGCTAATATCGTTACAAAATTAATTACATTCCAATATATCTAGATTAATTAACAAAACTTTTTGATGTTAGAGGCACAATATTCAGACTATGATTTTGAATGTGGAACTGATGAAGCTGGCAGAGGATCTTTAGCAGGTCCAGTAACTGCAGCCGCTGTTATTTTAAACAAAAATTTTAAAAGCAAGCTAATAACAGACTCAAAAAAGCTGTCTCTAAATCAGAGAAAAGAGGCAAAAAGATTAATACTAGAAAATTGTATTGCATATGCAATATTTAGTGTAAGAAATAAAAAAATAGATGAAATTAATATTCTTAATGCTTCAATATTAGCTATGCAAAAGTCAATAAATAAATTAAATCATAAAGTTGATTTTATTATTGTAGATGGCAACAGATTTAAACCCATAAATAATATTGAATTCAAGACAATAATCAAAGGAGATCAGAAATATTTAAATATAGCGGCTGCTTCTATACTTGCAAAAACATATAGGGATAATTATATGAAAAAAATACACAAAGAATATCCTGAATATAATTGGAAGAAAAATAAAGGTTACCCAACTAAAGAACATAAACTAGCAATTAAAAAATATGGTATAACAAAATATCATAGAAAATCTTTTAAGCTATTTGATGAACAATTAAAAATCAATTTTTAATTTTATAATGTGATTATATCAAAAATGAGATTAAATCCATTATATCTACTTATAGTTTTTTTTATACACAGCTGTAATTTTATAGATAAAAACCCATCCTCACTTAATAGTTTCATCCCTAAAGATGCCTCAATCATCATAAGAATTCACAATCCTAATAAATTTAAAAGTGATGTTTTAAATAACTCTCTTGCATTAAATTTTTTCAATAATGAGAATAATTACAATTTCAAAAAACAAATAAAAATAATTGAAGGTTTACCTGAAAATAATCCCATTTTAATATGTCTTTCAGGAGATAAAAAAAATAATAGTTTTACAATTATTACCCGACAAAATAAAACGGATATAGAAATTAGTAATGATACTATTTTCAAAAAAATTATTGATAGTATTTCCATTATTTCAAATTCAGCAGATAAAATTGAAAAAATAGCATTAAATAAAAGCAGACTGTATGAAAAATATAAAAATTTAAATTCAGAAAATGCTTCATTTTCAGTTTTTGCTGAAAGCCCTTTTTCTAACAATTTTTTTAAATCAATTTTTGGAGAAGATTTTAGTAATATTAATAATGATTTATTTCTTAAGGCAAATTTATTTAATGATAAAATTCTAATTAATGGAATATCCGTAATAAATGATTCAGCAACTCTATCAAAAAATATCTTAAAAGATACCAAGCCAAAAGAAAATAAAATAATTTCTGCAATTCCTGATAATTTCAATAATTTCTATTCAATGAGATTTGACGATTTTCAAATGTTTAACAGTAGCCATGTAAATATTGAAAAAGATTCAATTAATATTGATGGAAAAATATTTGACGAAATAGTTGAGATAGCTATAAGTGAAATTGAAGAAAATAAGATAGTTATATTAAGATCAAATGATATTAAAAAAACTCATATAAAAACTCAGAAATACAAATCTTATAATAATTATAAAGGCAAAGAAATTCTAGAAATCCCGGATGCAGAAAAGATAAATGGATTAATTAATCCATTACTAAGTGAGATTAATCTAGACAAATTGGTAATTGTAGACAACTATTTGTTCATTTCAAATTCTCTAAAACCTCTTAAATCAGTTATTGAAAATTATTTATTAAAGAACACCTATCAGTACAGTGAGAATTATAAAAAGTCTGAATCACTTATGTCCAAAGAATCTTCATTTGACATAAATTCAAAGAATGGGTCATTAATAAATTTTTCTAAATTAATTGGAATAAAACCTGTAAAAAACAAATTTAATAATGTTAAGTTTCAAATTATAAATGAAAATAAAATTTTACATATAAATGGTATAATAGATAGCTATAATAATGAAAGCATAAATAAAAAAATTAGTAAAATTTTTAGCACAAAAATTAAAGGAAAAATTGTTATGAATCCTCACTTTGTTACAAATCATATAACAAAAGCTAAAGAAATTGTAGTTCAAGACAGTAATAACTATTTATACTTAATTTCAAATCAAGGAAAAGTGATTTGGAAAAAGAAATTGATTGGGAAGATTCTAGGGAAAATAAAACAAGTTGATATATACAAAAATGGAAGGCTACAGCTAATTTTTGTTACAGATAAAAGGCTATATGTACTAGACAGAAATGGTAAAGAAGTTAAACCTTTTCCAAAGGTTTTTAGAGACAAAATAACTCAACCTTTGTCAGTTTTTGATTATGATAATAATAAAAACTATAGATTTCTTGTTACACAAAATAATGAATTGTTAATGTATGATAGTAAAGGTAAAATCGTTAAAGGTTTTAAATATGAAAAATCCCGTGATATAATTTATCCGCCAAAGCATTATAGAATAAAAAATAAAGACATAATAACTGTAAAGACTGACAAAGGCTTAAAAATTCTAAATAGAAGAGGAAAGATTAGAATAAAAATTAAGGATAATATTAAATTCTCTAATAGTGATCTTTTTAGATTAAATAATTATTTAATATGCACATCTGAAAAAGGGAATTTAGTTCAAATAGACATGAATGGTTCAGTTTCAACCAGAAAATTGAACTTGTCTAATAATCATAAGATTAATTCTAAATATAATTTAGTTTCAATTATAGATGGAAATAAATTAACTAACCTAAATAAATCAATAGATCTTCCATTTGGAAATTATTCAGATCCACTAATTTTCAGTTATAACAAAAGAAAGAAATTCTCAATATTTGATAATCAATCTAAAAAAATATATTTATTCGATGATAAGCTAAATTTAGTTGAGAGTTTTCCATTATATTCTATCTCAAATATAGATTTGGATAATATTGATAAGGATCAGAATTTAGAGCTAATACTAGCAGAAGATGAAAGCTCAATTAGACTTTATGAAATCAATAATTAATGGATAATTGTTGCATCAAATAATTCTCTGAAGTTCTTTAAAATCTTCTTTTTAACCTTACCAATATCAACCTTTTCAATACCAAGTTCAACATTTAAAGAAGTAACAGAATTATTCTCAATACCACATGGAATAATATTGTCAAAATATTTCAAATCTACATTTACATTTAAAGCAAATCCATGCATTGTTACCCATCTACTAGCACGTACACCCATTGCACATATCTTTCTAGGAAATGGCGTATCACAATCTAACCAGACTCCTGTCTTTCCCGGATTTCTTTCTCCCTTTATGCCAAAATCGTTAAGAGTTAAAATTATTACTTTCTCTAAAAATCTCAAATATTTATGAATGTCTGTAAAGAAATTATCTAAATCTAAAATTGGGTAACCTACTATTTGTCCTGGACCATGATAGGTAATATCACCCCCCCTATTTATTTTATAAAACTTGGTATGATTCCTTTTTAACTCATTATGATCAATTAATAAATTTGATATATCTCCACTTTTTCCTAAAGTATAAACATGTGGGTGTTCTACAAAAATTAAATAATTTTTTGTAGAATCATTAGAGCCCTCATTCCTGTTCTTTATTTTTACTTTTACTATCTTACTTAAAAGTTCTTCTTGATAGTCCCAAGCTTTTTTATACTCTATTAATCCTAAATCTTTTATTTTAACTTCTTTATTCATTAATGATATTGATACTTAGGGTTATTTAAAATAACTAGAGCCGCTATGACTCCCGGAACCCATCCACAAAGCCATAATAAAAATACTATTACAATTGATCCACAGCCTTTATCAAAAACAGCTAATGGTGGACATAAAATAGATAAAATTACTCTTATTAAACTCATATATATTTTGAATTATAAAGATAATTAATCTAATTTATAATTTATTTTAAAGCTTAATTTTTTATAACAATTAATATTGATATCCTAATCATTTAAAACTATATTTGCTTATAGATAATGTAATATCTTCATGAGCAATTTATCTGAACAAGAAATAGTTAGAAGAGAAAAACTTAATAAGTTAATTGAGCTAGGTATTAACCCATACCCAGCTGAGTTATTTCCAATAACAAATAACAGCCAAGAGATTAAAGAAAATTTTAAAGAAGACAATGAAGTTGTTATTGCGGGTAGAATTATGTCAAGACGTATTCAAGGAAATGCAAGTTTTGCAGAAATTCAAGATAATTTTGGAAGGATTCAATTGTACCTAAATCGTGACGAAATATGTGCTGGAGAAGATAAAACATTATATAATGAAGTTTATAAAAAACTTTTGGATATAGGAGATATTATTGGAGTCGAAGGTAAATTGTTCAAAACTAAGGTTGGTGAAAAAACGGTTCTAGTAAAAAATATTACCATCTTAAATAAATCCATAAGACCCCTACCCCTTCCAAAAAAAGATGCTGAAGGGAACGTATATGACGAATTTACTGATCCTGAACAAAGGTATAGGCAACGTTATGTTGATCTAATTGTTAATCCAAGTGTTAAAGAGACCTTCATTAAAAGAACTAAAATCACCAATAGTATTAGAAGCTTTTTAAACAATAAAGGATATCTAGAGGTGGAAACTCCAATCTTGCAACCAATCCCTGGAGGAGCAGCAGCAAGACCGTTTTTAACACACCATAATGCTCTTAACATACCACTATATCTTAGAATTGCTAATGAGCTTTACTTAAAAAGACTAATAGTAGGTGGTTTTGATGGTGTGTATGAGTTTGCTAAAGATTTCAGAAATGAGGGAATGGATAGAGCTCATAACCCAGAATTTACAATGTTAGAATTTTATGTAGCATACAAAGACTATTTCTGGATGATGAAAACTACAGAACAACTACTTGAAAAGGTTGCTTTAGGTTCTAATGGGAATACAAAAATTAAGTTTGGCAAAAAAACTATTGAATTTAAGGCCCCTTATCCTAGAATTCCTATTCTAGAGGCAATAAAAACATATACTGGAGTAGATGTTTCTAATATGGAGGAAGATGAATTAAGAAAGAGTGCAAAAAAAATGGGTATAGAAGTAGATAAAACTATGGGTAAAGGCAAATTAGTAGACGCCATTTTTGGTGGGAAATGTGAACATGAATTTGTCCAGCCAACATTCATAATTGATTATCCAAAAGAAATGAGTCCATTAACAAAAGAACATAGATCAAATCCAAGACTCACAGAAAGATTTGAATTAATTATAGACGGTAAAGAAATTGCAAATGGATATAGTGAATTAAATGATCCTATTGACCAAAAAAAGAGATTTGAAGATCAACTAAAGCTTTCAAAAAAAGGAGATCCTGAAGCAACTGAATTTATTGACTATGATTTTTTACGTGCTCTTGAATATGGAATGCCTCCTACATCTGGTATTGGTATTGGTATTGATAGATTAGTAATGCTTATGACAAATAAGAGTTCTATCCAAGAAGTATTATTCTTTCCACAAATGAAACCTGAAAGAAAAAAAGTTGAATTAAATGAAAATGAAAAAGTCGTTTATAACCTATTATCAGAAGTGAAAGTTAACCTTTCAGAAATAAAAGAGAAATCAGCATTGAGTAATAAAGCTTGGGATAAATCAACAAAAAGCTTAAGAAAATTAGGATTAATTTCAGTTGAAAAAAAAGATGATAATTTGTATATCTTTAGATTAAAATAAAGTAAATGAAAAAAATACACTTACTATTAATACTGCTTTTACTTTCCCTCTCATGCCAAGATGAAAATCCAATTATAAAATTTCAAAAAGAATTGATAAGTAATGAAATTACAGGCAGTAATATAGCTGCAGTATTTCAAAATGATTCCTTAGTTTACAAACATGTTATGAATTCAGGTAAAATGGGTGATATGGATATAACAGATGAGACCATATTCCCAATTTGGTCTATGTCTAAGCCAATAACAACTGTTGCAATGATGATTTTAAAGGAGCAAGGATTGGTCGATTTTCAAGATCCTGTTCATAAGTATATACCTTCATTTGAAAATTTAAAGTGTAAAGGACCTCAAGGAGTTTATCCTTGCAACAATACGATGAGAGTTGTTGATCTACTAACCCATAGATCTGGTTATACCTACTACAATGAGGATGGAGAATATAAATTTTTAAATGGACAACTTTCTGGTATGGCAAAATATTCAAGTAGTTACAGATTTAATAATTTGGATGATTTTGCAGTGGCTGTTTCAAATCAACCATTAGAATTTGAGCCAGGATCTATGTATATCTATGGTATTAATCAGGCAATTCTAGGTAAAGTAATTGAATCTGCTACTGGAGTTTCATTTTATGAATATTTGAAGAAAAATATTTTTGATAAGTTAGGTATGAATAACACTAAGTTTTATCTAACTAAACAGGAGAGATTGAAAGTACAACCACTATTTGTAAATTTTGTTGCAAATACACCTCCATGGAACCCCACTGACCTTAACCTAAAGGGATTTACAAGACTTTTAGATGAAATGTCATACGACAAGGATAATAGAGCTCATTTTGGTGGAGAAGGTTTAGTTTCTACTTTTCCAGACTATATGAAATTTTGTAATATGTTGGTAAATGATGGAATCTATAATGGTGAGCGAGTTCTTTCCGAGGAAAGTATTGAGATTATGACTTCAAAATATACTGAAGGATATCCTAATAAAAATGAACCATTTTTATTTCCTGATCAAATAGGCACTTATCTTGGATTTACATTTTATGTAATAGAAGATTCTGAAATTGAAGGAACAAATTCATCGATAGGAACATATGGATGGTCAGGATATCATAATACTCACTTTTGGATAAATCCAGAAAAGAAACGCTATAGCCTTTTTATGTCAAGATCGCGTGAATTTAATTTTGATATAGGGAAGGATTTTAGAATAGCTGTTAATTCAGTATATTAAAAAATTAGAAATATTAAAATTGGTAAAATAAATACTATATTTAAAAAAAATACTCTACAATGAAAAAATTATATGAATTTATTGACTTCAAACAATTGTTACTAATTATCGCTATTTCATTAGTATCACTCTCAAATTTTGCCCAATCCCAACAATATTCTTCAATTGAGGAAGTAAAAAAATTAAATTTTGAGCTTTTTGAAGAAATCGGATTTGATGAAAATCAAATGAATCATGTATGTAGAGCAATATATTCTACGCAAAAAAGAGCTAGTTACTTAGCTGAAAATGGAGTTTCTCCAAATAATGAAAAACTAGATCAGCAGTTTAAATCCCTAATGCTAAGAGTTCTTTCTGAAGAAGATTTCAAGAAATTTGAATCTATTAGGCATAAACTTAAATAAATTTTTCTCATTCAATTATAATTGGTCAAAATTGATTTACACGGGTTAAAGTATTCTCAAATAGAAGATATGCTTGCCAATAAGATAATCACTCAATACAACCTAGGTCATAAAGATATTGAGGTAATTACTGGGAATAGTGAAAGAATGAAAATTCTTGTAAAAAAAATCTGTGAAGAATATAATTTTAGGGTAGATCAATCATGGAATCAAAATACAGGTTCACTTATAATAAGTAGCAAAGAAATTTAATTTTCAATAAGCTTGTTTTATTAACATATAATTGTTGATTTTAATTCAGGTATGTGTCTTTTTTACATTGAATTTTAAAGTAAATTTGTTAGATTTTATTTTTTAAAATTCAATAGCTATTCAAGGTCATCAACATAGTATTGGTACAGGCATGTATCAACCTAATCCTCACTGGTCCACTATTTTGATATTTTCCAAAAATTTGTTGATGCCTTGAATTCTATTTATTACCAACAACAATTTCCTGGCCTATACTTATCCCTTCAGAGTTTAAACTGTTATAGTTAATCAAATCATCAATAGAAATATTAAATTTTTTTGAAATAGAATAAAGTGTATCTCCCTTTCTAACAGTATAAAATTTTTGTTTAGGTCTTTTCTTTTTTAATACAATATCATCGTAGCGATACAACTTATATCGCTCAATTAGATCAATTAATTTTTGAGAATATTTTCTGTCAGTTGCATACCCAGCTTTTTTTAGTCCTTTTGCCCAGGACTTGTAATCATCTTTTTTTAATTTAAAAAGTGATGCATACCTATCTCTAGAAGCTAAAAATATAGAATGATCCCTGAAAGAAAATTCTGATGAAGAGTATTTTCTAAAACATTCCTGCTTTTTATCATCATCATGATAAATTTTTGGTCCATTCCAATCATGACATTTAATGCCAAAATGATTATTTGCATTAACAGCCAATGTCCCCTTACCAGATCCAGATTCTAAAATACCTTGAGCTAATGTAATACTTGCAGGAATTTTGTATTGTCTCATTTCATCCATTGCAATTTTATTATAATATTCAATATAGTCTTCAGTAGTCCTTATCACCGGGATAATAGGTTTCTCGATCTGCTTGAGTTTTTTCTTTTTTGGTTTCTTTTTTCTTGAAGTAATTTCCTTTCTATCATCCTCATAATTATAAATGGTTCTTTTTGAACCACAACTCTGTAAAAAGTAGACACACAATATAAATACTAAATACTTTTTCATTTCAATCATTCAAAGATAATTCAAATTAAATTGAATTTACTTTATCTTTGCATAGCTAGTTATCATACGTATGTATGGATGAAAAGGATTATTACATAACAGAAGAAGGATATAAATGCTATACTGAAAAATATCATTTAAAAAGAGGGTATTGTTGTGAGAGCAGTTGTAGGCATTGTCCATATGATTATAATCCATATACTAATTAAGATTAATTATGACTTTTAAAGAGCAGATTAGGGAAGGTATTCCAAATAAGCTTCCAGCTAAAAGAAAATATGATTTGACAATAAATCATGCTCCTATTCGAGAAAATGCCTTGACAAAAAGTGAAAAAAAATTAGCGCTTAAAAATTCTCTACGATATTTCAGTAAAAAACACCATAGTTTATTAATTAAAGATTTTAACGAAGAATTAAATAAGTATGGCAGAATATATATGTACAGATATAGGCCCACATATAAAATGTATGCCAGACCAATTAATCAATATCCATGTAAATCAAAGAAGGCTGCAGCAATTATGTTAATGATTCAAAATAATTTGGATGAAAATATAGCTCAACATCCACATGAATTAATAACATATGGTGGAAATGGATCTGTATTTCAAAATTGGGCTCAATATCTAATTTGTATGAAATATTTGTCAGAAATGACAGACAAACAAACCCTTGTAATCAACTCTGGACATCCACTTGGATTATTTCCGTCAAATAAAAATGCTCCAAGAGTTGTAGTATCAAATGGAATGGTAATTCCAAATTATTCGAAGAAGATAGATTTTGAAAAATTTAATGCACTGGGTGTTACTCAGTATGGTCAAATGACAGCAGGGAGTTATATGTATATAGGACCTCAAGGAATTGTACACGGGACAACAATAACAGTACTAAATGCATTTAGAAAAATAGGAAAAAACCCTAAAGGAAAAGTCTTTCTAACCTCTGGTTTAGGAGGAATGAGCGGGGCTCAACCAAAAGCCGGAAATATATCAAAGTGTATTACAGTTTGCGCAGAAGTAAATATAAAAGCAATTGAATCTAGGTTTTCACAAGGTTGGGTAGATGAAGTAATTGACAATTTAAACTCCCTTGTTAATAGAGTAAAAGATGCAGTAAAGAAAAAAGAAGTAGTATCTATAGCATATCATGGAAATGTTGTAGATGTATGGAGAGAATTTTACAATAAAAAAGTTCATATTGACATTGGAAGCGATCAAACATCATTGCATAATCCCTGGTCAGGAGGTTACTATCCTGCTGGATTGAGTTTTGAAAAAGCAAATGAAATGATTTATAAAAATCCTAAACTTTTCAAGAAAAAAGTTAAAGAAAGTTTAGTTAAGCAAGCCAAACTAATTAATAAACATGCTAATAGAGGAACATATTTTTTTGATTACGGAAACGCCTTTCTTTTAGAAGCATCTAAGGCAAAGGCAGATGTAATAAGCAAAGATGGAGTTAATTTTAAATTTCCAAGCTATGTTCAAGATATTATGGGTCCAATGTGTTTTGATTATGGGTTTGGTCCATTTAGATGGGTTTGCTGTAGTGGGAAATCCAAAGATTTAGATGAAACTGATAAAATTGCTTACAAAGTGCTTGAAAAAATAATGGAAGGATCTCCAAATCAAATTAAACTACAATTAAAAGACAATATAAACTGGATAAAGCAAGCTAAAGAAAATGCTTTAGTAGTTGGATCAAAAGCAAGAATATTATATGCAAATTCTGAAGGAAGAATAGAAATTGCCAAAGAATTTAATAAAGCCATAAAAAAGAAGATCATTAGTGGCCCTATAGTACTAGGTAGAGATCACCATGATGTATCAGGGACAGATTCTCCTTTTAGAGAAACCTCTAACATATATGATGGATCAAAGTATACTGCTGATATGGCAATTCAAAATGTAATAGGAGATAGTTTTAGGGGAGCAACATGGGTAAGTATACATAATGGTGGTGGCGTAGGATGGGGAGAAGTTATTAATGGGGGTTTTGGTATGGTTCTTGATGGTTCTAAAGAAAGTGAAGACAATTTAAGGTCTATGTTATTTTGGGATTTAAATAACGGTATATCTAGAAGGAGTTGGGCTAGAAATAAAGGATCAATTTTTGAAATCAAGAGGGCAATGAAAAAAGAACCACTTCTTAAAGTAACGATTCCAAATATGGTTGATGAAAAATTAATTGAAAAATATAAATAAAAATGAAGACTATAATTAAGATTGCATTATTATCTACAATACTGCTACTATCCTCATGTAATACTATTAGAGTTAGTTCTGACTTTAATGATAAAATTAGTTTTAATGATTATAAAACATATGCTTTTTCTAAAAAAGGAGTAGATGAAGCCGAAATAAATGACATTGACAAGAAAAGAATTCTTAATGCAATTGATGTTGAACTATCAAATAAAGGGCTTAGAAAAAGCTCAATTGAACCAGACCTTATGGTAAACTTCTTCACTGAATCTAACAAGAAAATAAATTATTATCCAAACTATAATTCTTATGGTTATGGCTTACCTATTGCGCCATGGTACAATACATATTATTATCATAATTATTCTGAAGGAGTATTATTCATTGACCTGATTGATTATAAAAAAAATGAGCTGATCTGGCAAGGTATAGGAAAAGGATATATTCCTAGTAAGAGAGCAAAGAAAGAAGAACAAATAAAACTCTTTGTAAATAAGATATTAATTCAATATCCGCCGCAATACTAATTTTTTACATCTAGAACATCTCTTAAAGAGTTTCCAAGTAACATAAAAGCCATAACAAGCATCATAATGCATACACCCGGTATAATTGCCAGAAATGGCTCTCCTAATATTATATAGTTATAATGATCCTTAATCATTGATCCCCAGCTTGACATAGGGGGTTGTGCTCCAAGGCCAAGAAAACTAAGGCCACTTTCAATTAAAATGGATGCTGCAAAATTAGCAGCAGATATAATAATTAAAGGAGAGGTTATATTTGGTAAAATATGTCTTGTTATAATTCTAAAGTCACTAAAACCAAGGACATGGGCTGCAGTTATGAATTCCCTTTGCTTTAATGATATTACTTGACCTCTTACAACTCTTGCTACCTCTACCCACATAGTTAAACCAACTGCAATAAAAACTTGCCAAAATCCTTTACCCAATGCTAAAGTAATAGCAATAACTAATAGAAGAGTAGGAATTGACCATGTCACATTAATTAGCCACATTATTATTTGGTCAACAAATCCAGAATAATATCCTGAAAGACATCCCAAAATTAATCCAATTATTAAAGATATAAATACAGCTACAAAACCTATTGAAAATGATATTCTAGCTCCTATTATAATCCTACTCAAAACATCTCTTCCAAATTTATCAGTTCCAAGATAAAATTTCTTATGCACTACAGCAAACCCATCACTTAATTGCAAAGTCAGAGTTTTATAGTCAAATTGGTTGAATTCTTGATAGTATAGTGTATCATTACTAATTTTATAATTAATAATTGGGATTTCTATATCAGGATTTTTATCTCCATAAAATAATTTATTTATAGATGATTGGGGTTCTATATTATTAGAAATTACTAGCATGTCAACCTCAAATCCTGGAGCTTTTGAATGAATTGACAAATGCATTTGATTTGCATTTTTTGAATTATCAGGTGAAATAACATATGCAAAAAAAGCAATTAATCCAACCAGTATAATAAATACTAAACTAATTATCCCAGATAAATTTTTTTTAATATTAAAAAAGGGATTTTTCAAAATTTTGTAATTAAGTAGAGTAGATTATCTCTCAACATAGGAAAGTCTTAAGTCATTTAAGACATTTAAAGACTCATTTACATAAATATCTTTAGATAAATTTTTATGCCACCTCATTCTTTTTTCTCCAAGACTTGAATCTTTAGCAATTAAATCAATTTCATATGGAAGTGATTTAAATGTTAAGTCAGAAGAATAGTCAGAGAGTCTCTTATACTTCTTTACTTTTTCCTCATTTAATAATAAATCCTTCTTAAATTTCCTATAATTCAAAGTATAAATATCTCTATCTCGCATTGATTTAATCCATTTGGCATTCTCATCAATTAAGCTAATAAATTCACTTGAATTCATTCTATCCTTACTTGCTTGTATACTCTTATTATAGTCAAAGAAAGTCTTCCAAGGCTGATAGGAAACTGGATCAATCTTATCCCATTCCAATGGATTTTCCTGATCTTTTTCGCCAAAATCAACATAAGTGTATTTATCTGGAACTACAATATCACTCTTAACCCCTTCTAATTGAGTTGATCCTCCATTAATTCTATAATATTTTTGAGTTGTAAATTTTAATGCCCCTAAATCACCATTTGTATTACTTCTAACCATTTTGTTTAAGTCAAGAACAATTTGTACAGTTCCCTTTCCATATGTTTGCTTACTTCCAATTATAATAGCTCTTTTATAATCTTGCATTGCAGCAGCTAATATCTCAGAAGCAGATGCAGAAAATTCATTTACAAGAATTACTAAAGGCCCTTCCCATATTATCGATCTGTCCTTATCTCTTAAAATTTGACTTTCCTTATCCATTGATCGTACTTGAACAATTGGTCCTTCTTGAATAAATAAACCAGCCATTTCTACAACTGTTTTTAATGAGCCCCCACCATTATTTCTTAAGTCTAATACAAGACCTTTAATACCTATGTTTTTTAGTCTAATTATTTCCTTTTTTACATCTCTAGCAGCATCACGACTAGTTGAATTATCAAAATCAATATAGAATTTTGGTAGATTTATAAAACCATATAAATTTTCGTCCTTACTTACAATTGAAGATCTAACATATGTTTCTTCTAATAGAACAATATCTCTTCTTATTTTTAAATCTAAAACTTCACCATCAACCTTTTTTATAGTTAATATTACATTAGTTCCCTTAGGACCCTTAATCAATTTAACAGCATCACTAATTGGCATCCCTAAAATACTAGTAGACTCAGATTCATCTTGATCATCTTGACGAACCTTTAAAATAATATCACCAACTTCTAATAAATTTTGTCTCCATGCTGGACCACCAGAAATTATTTCTACCACCTCAATTTTATCAAACTTTTTTGATAATCTAGCTCCTATACCTGCATAATTTCCAGACATATCAACATCAAATCTATCCTTAGCTTCGGGACTATAGTAGATCGTATGAGGGTCATACTGCTCTACAAAAGAATTTATATAAAAACTAAACCAATCGGATCTAGTGATATCATCATAAAAATCATACATCTCGTTTAAAGTCTTTAGAGTTGATTCTCTTGCTTCTAATTCAATTTCTATATTTGACTTTATTTTATGAGATGGATTATCTTCTAATTCATTTTCCTGATCCTTTAATAAATCATCATAGCTTTCAATGGATGAAAATTTTAATTGCTTTCTCCATCTATCCTTCATTTCACTTTTATTTTTTACATAATCTAATGATTCAAAATCAGCATTGAAATTTTCATCTATCTGGTAATCAAATGGGTTATTTAATATTTCTTTATATATAAGTTTTGATTCATTAAATCTCTGTTGGCCCCTATTATATGTTAAATCAAAAAAGTCTATTTCTGCATTAATAAATTTATCATCAAGCTGATCTTCATATTTTTTAAATTCTTCAATGTCTGACTTATAAAAATATCTCTTGTAAGGATCAATTATATTTAAGTATTCATTAAATACTTTTCTGGAAAAATCGTCATTAATTTCTTTTTCAACAAAGTGTCCTTGATCTAAAACATATGAAATAAGCTGCAAAAGCAACTTATCTTTATCCGTTTGATCAAAATTTCTTGAGGTAAAGCTACATGAAGCTAGCCCCAAAATAAAAGTTAATGATATTACAATAATATTTTTCTTCATAGTAATGATGTTTCGAAAATAAATAAAAAACCATCATTTTCTTCTATTCTATATATAATTTTTTGTTAAACATTACAATTATTTATTTACTTACTTTTGTAAGGAGTATATTAGATAAAATGAAAAGAAGGCCCCTTATACTATTAACCAATGATGATGGAATCACAGCCCCTGGATTAAGAACATTAATCAAAGTTATGAATAGAATTGGTGAAGTAGTAGTAGTTGCTCCAGATAGTCCGCAAAGTGGAATGGGACATGCAATAACTGTTAATGACACTCTTTATTGTAAAAAGGAATATATTGATGATGGACCTCAGACTGAATATAGTACTTCAGGAACACCAGCAGACTGCGTAAAATTAGCAGTTAATGAAATCCTAAAAAGAAAACCTGATTTGTGTGTTTCTGGAATAAACCACGGATCTAATGCATCAATTAATGTTATTTACTCTGGAACAATGAGCGCAGCTGTTGAAGCTGGAGTTGAGGGAATACCATCAATAGGATTTTCTATCTGTGATTATGGCTGGAATGCTAATTTTAAGCTATGTGAGAAATATATTGAAATCATATCAAAAGAAGTCTTGATAAAATCAAAGGGGAAAAAAATAATATTAAATGTAAATTTTCCTAAGATAGATGAAGGAAAATATTATAAAGGAATTAAAGTCTGCAGACAAGCAGTATCTTATTGGAAAGAAACATTTGATAAGAGGCAAAATCCAAATGGAAAAAATTATTATTGGCTAACCGGAAAATTCATTAACCTAGATAAAGGGAAAGATACTGACCAATGGGCATTAAGTAATGGATATATATCAATAGTTCCAACCATGTATGATATGACTTCTTATCCAGAGATTGATGAAATATCTAAATGGAATCTAAAATGATTAAAAAAGAAATTTTTATAGGATTTTTTGTTGGTTTTCTTGCTAATACAGTTGGTTTAATTCTTGCAATTCTTTTTCTCCATGAAGATCCATCAATTATAGAAATTATTGTCAAATCCTTTGAAGAAGAATTTTTAAGTAAGCTGATAAGTTTAGGGGCAATCATGAATCTCCTTGTTTTTTTCGTATATATTAAAAAAAACCAAAATTATAGAGCAAAAGGTGTATTAATGGCCACAATAGCAATAGCTTTAATTACATTAATATTAAACATAATTTAATTTGAAGTATTATATAATAGCGGGTGAAGCATCTGGTGATCTGCATGGGTCCAATTTGATCAAAGAATTAAAAAAATTGGACAGAAATGCTAGTTTTAGATGTTGGGGAGGTGACTTGATGAATGAACAAACAAATAATCTTGTTAGGCATCATAAAGATTACTCATTCATGGGTTTTCTTGAAGTATTCTTAAATCTATACTCAGTAATAAAAAATATTGCATTTTGTAAATCTGATATTCTCAACTACAATCCAGATATTATAATATACATAGATTTTCCAGGATTTAATTTAAGAATTGCTAAATGGGCAAGAAAACAAGGATATAAGAATCATTATTATATTTCACCTCAAATATGGGCTTGGAAGGAAAGTAGAATCAAACTAATTAAGAAGGTAGTTGACAAAATGTATGTAATACTACCATTTGAAAAAGAATTCTATAAAGAAAGACATAACCTAGATGTTTCATTTGTTGGCCATCCTTTATTAGATGAAATTTATAAGGCAAATAATTTGAAGGATTCAGAATTAGAAAAAAGAATAATTAAAGACAAAACAATTCTACTACTGCCTGGAAGTAGAGATCAAGAAATTAAAAAATTACTACCTATAATGCTAAGTATAGTTTCAGAATTTAAAAATTATAAATTTATTATTGGAGCAGCTCCCTCTCAAAAATTATCAGTCTATAAAAATTATGTTAAAGACAGAAATGTTGATATCATTCAGAACAATACATATGGTTTATTAAAAAACTGCACAGCTGCTATTGTAACCTCAGGTACTGCTACGCTAGAAACTGCCTTGTTTAAAGTACCACAGATTGTGTGCTACAAATCAACTTGGACTACTTATTTAATTGGAAAATTATTGATTAAAAATCTAAATTATATTTCATTAGTGAATTTAATTGCAAATAAATTGATAGTAAAAGAATTAATACAAAATGATTGTTCTAAGAAAAATTTAATAAAAGAACTAAACATAATTTTAGAAAAAAAAGAAAGAGTAAAAATTATTGACAACTATAATAAACTTGAAAATAGTCTGGGAGGAAGAGGAGCAAGTAGTAAAACTGCAAAAATCATATATACTTACCTAGTAGAGGAAAATTCTGGAACAAAAGATTCATAATGCTTATTGAATTCCTCTTGAGTCTTAATTAATTTGTATCCCTCATCTTTAAATAACTTTAACCACAATTCAATCTCCTGAGGGGTTTTATATCCTCTAATGAAAGTTATTAATTTTGAACTTTTATCCATAAAAATAATAGTTGGATATGCGCTTACATTCAAATATCTAGTTAACTCATGAGTTCCATTGCGTCTTTGTATTTTCTCAGGTTGAAAATTTGGATTAGTAAATAACTTTCCATCATAATTTACTTTTGAATTTCCTTCAGCATTAAATTTTACAGCATAATAATGCTTATTGATATATGCTGATACATCTTTATTTTTAAAAGTATTTCTGTCTAAGAGCTTACATGGGCCACACCAATTTGTATACACATCCATTATAATATTTTTCGGATTCTTTTTTTGAAGTTCTATTGCCTTATCAAGAGTCAGCCAATTTATATCCTGAGAATAAATCTGAAAAAAATTAAAAACAATTAATATTGTAAGTAAATGTCTAAGCATATTTATTTGATTCCGTGCATTAATTTTTTAAGTATTGGATGCAATAATAACGATAAAACTCCTAATAGTATTGGTATAATAGTAAAAATTAAGAAAAATCCTGACAAACTATATTCTTGAGTAATCTTATCAATATCGCCTCCAACATAATGTGCTAATTTCTGTCCAATAGCTATTGCTAAATAATATACCCCAAACATAAACGCTATCATTCTTGCAGGTATTAGCTTACTCAAATAAGACAATCCCATTGGAGATAAACAAAGTTCTCCTAAAGTGTGAAATAAATAGGCTAAGACTAACCACATCATACTTAAACTTGCAGTTTCAGCTCCAGATGGAACATTGCGTGCACCAAAAGCTAAAAAGCCAAAGCCAACGCCTAATAAGGCCAATCCCAAGAAATATTTTACTGAAGCTGGAGGGTTATACTCACTATCCCACCATTTTGTAAATAATGGAGCAAATACTATTATAAATAATGAATTTAATATTGCAAACCAAGTAACAGGAACCTCAGTTTCAGTAGACTGAAATTCAATAAATAATTTATAAATAACAATTCCCCATATAATTATAAAACTAAATGCCAATATTGTGTTAGATAATGCTATTTTTCTGTATGTTATTCTAAATAAATTAATAAGAACATAAGTAATTATAGCAAGAGGAATAACTGTTACTAATAAATCAATTATTTTAAATAATGTAGCAGCCCCACCTTCTAAAAATCTGTCTGTGAAATCTCTTGTATAAATAGGTAATGAGCCTGCTCCTTGTTCAAATCCAGCCCAGAAAAAAACAGTAAACAAAGAAAAAATTGAAAAAGCTATCATTCTATCTCTAACAATCTTAGAATATCTAGGGATTCTAATAAATAATATTACAATAAAACTAAGTAAAGCTAACAATGCATAAAACAAAGAATTTTCCATTCCAAACACTGTGAAATTAAATGTCTGTATGTTTCCTATTTTATTTAATGGATCATTTACTATGAAAATAAGTGCACTCACAATAAAAATTCCTATTAATATGTAATCTACAAATAGAAAAGGATTAAGTTTCTCAGTATTATTACTTATATCTATTTCATTAACTTTTTTCTTGTCTGGTTTATCTCCAATATTTCCAAATAACGGTTGTGCATAATAAAATTGCAACATTCCTAAAAACATAAAAATACCAGCAAGTCCAAAGCCATAACTCCAACCAATTTTCTCCCCAATCCATCCACATAACATAATTCCAATAAAGGCTCCAGCATTAACTCCCATATAAAATATGTTATAGGCTCCATCCTTTTTATCATCTCTACCTTCATATATTTTAGAAATTATAGATGTCATATTTGGTTTAAAAAAACCATTACCTATTATCAAGAAAGAAATTCCTATGTATAGAAATGTAGGAGAATCTACAGACATAGAAGCGAGGCCTAAAGTCATAAATAGTGCTCC
>CAZBCJ010000010.1:0-15091 GCA_964490545.1 uncultured Flavobacteriaceae bacterium
AAAAAAGCTCAGGCGCAATCTACTCCTCCAGGACCTCCTGGATGGGATTAATCCTTTGCGTAATTAAATAAGATTAAGATTATAAAAATAGCCTTTATCATTAGTAGATAAGGCTATTTTTATTTTATAGCGATGTATATTAGGCCGGAATAGATATTAACTATAAAAACCACCTCTTGTTAGTGAAAATACACAGAAGATGCTCTAAATGCTTTATTAGAAGGGAAAGATTAACTACAAATTTAAATTTAATATGTCGGACATAAATCAAAATACATGGAGATCTCAATTAGAGTCTGAAGAGGATTTTATTATTCTTGATGTTAGAACCTCTGAAGAATTTGAAGAGCTTAGATTACCCAATTCAATAAACATAGATTTTTACAATCCAAAAAATTTTATTCAAGAACTTGAAAAACTAGATAAGAATAAATCCTATTATGTGTATTGTAAAACAGGTAATAGAAGTGCTACTACATGTGATTTAATGAAGGAAATAGGATTTACTAAAACCTATAATTTATTGGGAGGAATAGCTGAGTGGAAAGGTGAAGTTGAGTCTCAAAATAAATAAATCATGAGTAGTATTCTTAATTACTTTTTTGCATTCACTTTTTTTATGTTTTTTTCATGTGGACTAGACGTTGATACATCGATTAATCAAGTGAATTCAGATGAATTATTAGATTTTATTGATATTAACAATGCAGTTCTAGTAGATGTTAGAACAAATGATGAGTATAATAGCGGGTATATAGAAAATTCTATAAATATAGATTATTTTTCAGATGACTTTTCTGAAAATGTAGAAAAGTTAGATAAAAACACCCCAATTGTACTTTATTGCAGATCAGGGAAAAGAAGCTCTAAGTCCGCAAATAAATTATCAAAATTAGGCTTTAAGGAAATCTATAATCTACAGGGAGGAATATTAGATTGGATTGAAATAGGTAATAGTGTTATCTTTAATGATACTATCAATTTTGATTTATAGTTCTTTAATAGTTTTCTTCATAAAATCTTCATTTTTAAGGGCATGTCCTGAAAAAGCAAACAAATTCCTTGATCTAATGAGATTTTGTTTAGGGTAACTTACTTTATAGTAGATATTTCCATTAAGATAATCTGTTAATGCACGTAATCCATGAATAAATGGCATTAAAGCAGTTGATAGAGGTAGTAATTCAAGTTCTTTACTGGATAAAAATTTACCATTACTTTTAACCCCATCGATAAAAGATTTAAAAAGAGATTTATCAAATAAAATTTTAGATAAATCTTTTTCTTCTTCTGAGGCGGGGTTTACTATAGTCCTTATTGCATCACCAAAATCATAATGAAAATAACCTTTCATTATAGTATCTAAATCTATCATACATAAACCTTTATTAGTGCTACTAAAAAGTATATTATTTAATTTGGCATCATTATGACATATTCTCTCTGGCAAATTTGAATTATAGAAAACAATTAATCTATCGAACATTACTCTAGAAAAATTAATTTCTTCTATACATTCTTCTTTTAAATTATCATTTGTATTGTTTAAGGATTCTTCAAATTCTTTTATCCTATAAGGAAGATTATGAAAATCTTTCAATGTGTCAATACATTTTCCTGAATCCACATCTTTTAATAAAACATGAAATAAGCTAATTATTCTACCAGCTTCAAATGCATCTTTAGTATTTTTGGCATTATCTTTTGTATAACTACCATTGACATATTCCATTAATCTCCAGCAGTCTTTACCTGAATTATAGAATAATTCTTGATTTATGGGATCTATAAATTTTATTTTGTGGTAACCTATATCTATTAGGTTACTAATAGATAAACTAATGTTATTTTTTATTGCATCAATATTTTTAAAAACATTAGTGTTTATTTTTTGTAGTACATATTTTTTTTGATTTTGTACATTAACAAAATAGGAATCATTAATATAGCCGGTATTAATCTTTTCGTAACTAAATTTTGATGGATTTACATCAAAATTTGAAAGAATTCTATTTAGTTCACTATTAGTCACTTGAGTTAATTCCATAGAGGACTTGGATAATCTCCATTATCTGTATATTGTTTCAGGCTTTTAACAGCTTCTATTTTATCTTCAGCATAGGTAACTCCAAACCATTTACTCTCCGAGTCAATAACTCTAATATCAATTAAATTATCTTGCAATAAACTTTGAGCTGCAAATGGAAGATATATTTCATCTTTTTCTATATCCTCTAATTTATTATACATTTTAATAATATATTCTTCTAGGTAATTAAATATACTCTCATTGCAAACCCAATAATTCATAGAAACAAAGTCATCTTCTTGTAGTATATTTCCGGAGTCATGATCTATTATCAGGTCTTTTTCCCTTTGAATTTCTAAATGTTCAATAATTGAAGTTAATTTTCCATCTTTCTCCTTACATACACCTCTGGAAACAGTTCCAAATTCTGATAGCGTATTTTTTAATCTATATGTAATTAAGGCATAAGTTGATTTATTAGGATTTGATTTAAGAAAATTAGCAGCATTTTTAAAAGCATTTTTGTCATAAAAATCATCAGCATTTATTATGGCAAATCCAGTTTTTATTACATCTTTAGCGCACCAAACTGCATGTGCCGTGCCCCAAGGCTTTATTCTTTTAGGATGATCAGTAATATTATTAGGTAGATTACTTACTTCTTGAATAATCACATCCATTTTTATTGAGTCAGAAATTCTTGGTCTTAAATAATCATATAGATAGTCCTTGTTATCCTTTTTTGTAATTAATACTATGTGATTAAAACCATTTTGAATTGCATCATATATACTAAATTCTAGCAAGAATTCTTTATTTGGACCTAAATCATCAAATTGTTTGAGTTTCCCATACCTGCTACCACTACCTGCTGCCATCACCAGTAAAACCATAATACTTATTTTAGTTTCTTAATTAAATTAATAGCTTTTTCATTATTACTATAGTGTAAACTATAAAAATTTGTTTTAATTATCCAATCGATAAACTTTTTTGCATGTTTTTCATTGCAAGCAATCCATGCATCTGGAAGAAATTGTTTAACAGCCTCTGATTTATCAATTTCAGTTAGTGTATTTTTTCCCTCAGAATCATATCTAACATGAATTACATTGTTGCATGGAAAAGAATGTATTTTTTCAAATTTTGGAGGCAAGTATTTAACCCAGCCTTTTATATCATTAATATATTGTGATTCTAACTTATCAAAATCTTTAAGCATAGAATTAGCTTGACTAAAAAAGTTTTCTTTTATGGAAATAGCTGATGGGAAACAATAGACAAAGCTATCATTTGATAGAATAGGAGTAAAATCGTCGGAAACAAAACCATATCCATTAACTGTTAGAATTGTTGTTAGAGAACTTTTTCCACTTCCTGAATCACCTGTTAACATAATAGCATTTTTGTCATTTGTAACTGCAGAGGCGTGAAATACACCCATCCAATCCTTTTCATTCTTACCATAATAAAAAGAGGTTAGTTCCATTGAGAACTTACCTTGAAATTCATGCATATTATCAAATTTCCAGCCCCCAACACATTTATCTTTGTTAAAGAGATATATAATACCATCTACACTAAAAATTGTTAATCTACCACTTATTTGCTGTGTTTTATTTGTTTGGAGATGTAAAAATTTTGGATGAATTAAATTCTTAGTTTGAATTGAATCAAAATTTACTCTAAGTGATTTATTGTTAAAGGTATATTCTACATGTATTTTACATTCTTTTGAGATTTTATTTATTTTAAGAATTTTATTGTTAACAGATTTAGTACACTCACTAATAAATTCATCCATTTGATGGACAATCTCATTACAATTTTTCTCTGATAATTCGAAAGAATCTTTAATTTTATTTATGAATTTATCATTATCATTTTCGTTAAGTTTTAATGAGAGTAAATCAGAAAAGTTTTTATCAACTACTACATATTTATTTGAGGATTCAAACCAATATATGTAAGTGCTATGTGATATTTTTTCTTTTAGATATGATATCATGAATCCTATTAGTTATTAATCTATGGCACAAAGATAAGATTTGATGATAATATAACTAACAAAAAAAAACCCTCTTAAGAGGGTTTTTTAAATAATTTTAAAAACTTATTATTATCCTTTTAAGAACGGAAGACCAGTTTTTTGGTTTTCTACAACAGTTTTACCTGATGGTAAGCCACAAGCGTTAGGTCTTGAGTCTTTCGCGAAATAATAAATTGTTTGATTTCTTCCTCCTTTTAACACTACATCTTTAGAGTGTAGGTGGTAAGTTTTTCCTTTACTGTTTGTGTGAGTATAACCCATGTCTTTTTAGTTTTTAAATTATTAATAGTTTAAAGATAGGTTTTTTCTCTGAAAAAAACAAAGAGTTACCCATATAATAGGTTTTTTATATTTTTTAATTATTTAATATAAATTTATAGATGTAGTGATTTAGTTATATCTGTTAGTTCAAAAAGGCTTACATTTTTGACATCTCAGAGTTTTTATTGAGGAAGTTTTTTGTTCTAATTACTGCATTTTCACTTATATCTTTCCAAAAGAAGTTTATATCTCCAACATGATAATTTTTTATAAGTGAAAGTAGTAGTCTTTTAGGTACTTTTCTAGGAACATTTGACCATACAATTCCATCAAATACTTTAATTTTAATTGTATTTGGATATATTTTATTATTATAAAAGAGCAGTCCTTTATGCTGTTTAAATTCTGTACTTGTAGAATTATCCCATGTTATAGGATTTACAACAACTGAGTTATTCTTCCAACTAAAGTAAGCTGGATCAAAATTTTCTCTAGGATTCTTATTCTTTCTGTATGTATTCCATGAAACATAACCTTTATTTTCTTTAGGATTATACATTGGTTTAAGTTCTTTAAAATAGTCCTCTTTAATATTTGTGCCAATTAAGTATGCTGCAATTAATCTGTCTTTTAACTCAGTACCATCAAAGAAATCTCTTAACAGCATTTTACAATGAGCGGCTCCTTGACTGTGTCCAGCGATTATAATAGGCCTCCCATTGTTTAGATTATCAATATAATAGGTAAAAGCACTTTTAATATCCTTATATGCAATTTCTCCTGCAAGCAACCCCCCATTATTAGTGTAGGGTTCAAAAAAGATCCTGTAATGAGCTTGTCTATATATGGGACTGTATATCTTCCCTGCTTTTGCCCATGCAGAAGCTTGATATTGTATTGCTGTACTTCTAATTATATCGTTTTGTTTTTTATCATATATGTCTGCATTCCAGGAATTATTTTTTTTATCTGTAATTAATGTTGGATATATATAGAAAACATCAGCTTTAAGTTTATCTATATTTTCAGGATAAAAATCACTTAATATTGAGTCTTTAATCTCTGGATGTGCTATCCAAGAATTTAAGTTTGAATAATCAGGAGCTTTTGGAACTTCAGACTCTACAAATGGCTTTGTCATATAAACTGTTTTACATGAGAGAGCAGTTAAAATAAAAAAGAAAAAAAATATTTTTTTCATTGTTTGGTATTGATCCAATTGTCGATAGTATATTTGTAAAATTAAAAAAACAACAAATGAAAAAATGTTTTTTTTAACTAAATTTGAATAGAAATATAAATAATATAAAATGAATAATATAGCTTTATTAATATTAAGGGTAGTTTTTGCAGGTTCATTGATTTATGGTCACGGCTTGGGAAAATTGAATAGGTTAATCGAAGGAAATTTAAGTTTTTCTAATCCAATTGGAATTGGAGAAGCCCCTACTTTTATTCTTGCTGTTTTTTCTGAGTTCTTAGCTCCAATTTTTATAATTGTCGGATATAAGACAAAGTTTTTCAGCTTCTTTCCTGCAGCTACCATGTTTGTAGCCGCTTTTATTGTACATATGGCTGGGGGCGATCCTTTCGGAAGAGTAGAAAAGCCTTTATTATTTTTAGTTGGATTTATTGTAATTATGATGATGGGGCCTGGAAAATATTCTATTGATAGAAGTTAAGTTAGCACTATTTATAATAATTTTTTACGAAAAAATTAATTATTTCTCATTATCTTGAAAATAATTTAATATATAGATTAAAAACTAGTTTTGTTGCATTTATTGCGTTCTCGTATTTTATGTAAATTAAATTTTTATAATCATGCCTAGATACCATAAACTAGGGAGTATTCCTGCAAAAAGACATACCATTTATAAGAGTAAAGAAGGTGCATTTTATTATGAAGAACTTTTTGGCACAATAGGATTTGATGGTATGTCATCATTAATCTATCATACTCATAGGCCAACTCAGGTCAAAAAGATTATCAAATCTTATGATGTAAGTCCAAAAATAGCCGTTGAAAATAATATGAAATCCTTAATGTTAAAAGGTTTTCAAATTAAGGCCCATGATGATTATTTAAAGAGTAGAAAATGTATTTTAATTAACAACGATTGTCAGATTGTTCTCGCATCACCCAAGAAATCATTAGAATCATACTATTATAAAAATACTGACTCGGATGAGGTCATATTTATTCATAAAGGATCAGGAAAGTTGAGAACTTTTCTTGGTAATATTAATTTTAGCTATGGAGACTATTTAGTAATTCCAAGAGGTGTTATATACCAAATTGATTTTGATACTAGCGACAATAGATTATTCATAGTAGAGTCAAAAAGCCCTATCTATACTCCAAAAAGATATAGAAATTGGTTTGGACAGCTCCTAGAGCATTCTCCATACTGTGAAAGAGATATTCATCCACCATATGAGTTAGAGACTTATGATGAAAAAGGAGAATATATGATTAAAGTAAAGAAGCAAGATACAATACATGAATACGTGTATGGAGCACACCCATTTAGTGCTGTAGGATGGGATGGGTACAATTATCCGTACAAATTTTCAATTCACGATTTTGAACCAATTACGGGAAGAGTTCATCAGCCACCTCCAGTTCATCAGACATTTGAAACGAATAGTTTTGTAATCTGTTCCTTTGTGCCAAGATTATTTGATTATCATCCAAAGGCAATTCCTACACCTTATAATCATAGTAATATTGATTCTGACGAGGTTATTTATTATGTTGACGGGGATTTTATGAGTAGAGAGAATGTAGATAAAGGATTTATTAGTCTACACCCTGCTGGTATCCCTCATGGCCCTCATCCTGGAACTATGGAAAAAAGTATAGGGGTTAAAGAGACTCAGGAACTAGCTGTTATGGTTGATACTTTTAAACCACTGATGGTTACAGAAGAAGCCTTAAAGATTGATGATGGCAAGTATTATAAATCATGGTTAAATACAAGTAAGTAAATGGAGAGTATTAAGGAATTAAAAAATCCTGATAAGATTTTTAAAGATGCTAAAGATTTTCTTCCGCTTCTAGGGATTGATTATATTGAGTTTTATGTTGGTAACGCTAAACAAAGTGCTCATTATTTTAAATCAGCATTTGGCTTTCAATCTGAAGCTTTTTCGGGATTAGAAACAGGTAATAGAGAAAATATTTCTTTTGTTATAAAACAGGAAAAAATTAGATTAGTTCTTACCTCATCATATAAGTCAAATTCAGCAGTAAATAAACATTGGGATAAACATGGAGATGGAGTAAAAGTAATTGCTTTTTGGGTTGAAGATGCTACAAAATCATTTGAAGAGACTGTAAGAAGAGGAGCAAAGCCTTATATGAAACCCACTAAAGAGGAAGATGAAAATGGATATGTAATACGTTCTGGTATTCACACTTATGGTGAGACAGTTCATTTATTTATTGAAAGGAATAATTATGATGGTGTTTTTCTTCCAGGTTTTGTAAAATGGGATTCAAGCTATAATCCAGAAAGTATTGGGCTTAAATACATAGACCATATTGTCGGAAATGTAGGTTGGAACAAGATGAATGTATGGAGCAAGTTTTATGAAGAAGTATTAGGGTTTTCTCAAATAATTTCTTTTGATGATAATGATATATCTACTGAATATACTGCACTTATGAGTAAGGTTATGAGTAGTGGTAATGGAAGAGTTAAATTTCCTATTAACGAACCAGCAAAAGGGATAAATAAATCGCAGATAGAGGAATATTTAGATTTCTATAACGGCGAAGGAGTTCAACATATAGCACTTGAAACGGATGATATTGTATATACTGTGGGGCATCTTAGAAAAAGAGGTGTTGAGATGTTATACATTCCTGACACTTATTATGATACAATTATTGATAGAGTTGGAAAAATTACAGAAGACATTAATGTTCTTAAGAAGCATGGTATTTTAATAGATAGAGATGATGATGGTTATTTGCTTCAGATTTTTACTAAACCATTAGTAGATAGGCCTACTTTATTTTTTGAAATTATTCAAAGGAAAGGAGCTAAATCATTTGGAAAAGGAAACTTTAAAGCTCTATTTATTGCAATTGAAACTGAACAAAAGAGCAGAGGAAATTTATGACATTTTGGTTATATTGATACCTTGTAATTATTTATGCCTAATAAAAAGTATCAGATAGAATTAAATAGTGTAACAAAAAAGTTACCTAATCACCTACACAAATTTATAGTTAAACAACCCTATGATGAGTATACAGCTCAAAATCAAGCAGTATGGAGACATGTAATGATGTTAAGTGTTGATTATCTTAAAACTGTTGCTCATGATTCTTATCTAGAAGGAATAAGCAAGACAGGTATTTCAATTGATTATATTCCTAAAATGGAAGGAATGAATAGAATACTTAAAGATATTGGCTGGGCTGCAGTATCAGTTGATGGATTTATTCCTCCAAATGCATTTATGGAATTTCAAGCTCATAATGTTTTGGTTATAGCTTCAGAAATAAGAACAATTAAACATATTACTTATACTCCAGCGCCAGATATTATTCACGAGGCTGCGGGTCACGCACCTATAATTGCTGATCCAGAATATTCAGAATATTTAAGAAGATTTGGTCATATTGGGAGTAAAGCTATTTCATCACCAAAAGATAATGAGATGTATGAAGCAATTCGATTATTGTCAATCTTAAAAGAAAACCCAAATTCATCTAAGGAATCGATAAATAAAGCAACAGCTAGTGTTTATAAACTACAAAAAAATATGGGAGAACTTTCTGAAATGGCAAAAATTAGGAATCTTCACTGGTGGACTGTGGAATATGGTTTAATAGGTGATATGGATAATCCAAAAATTTATGGTGCTGGACTACTTTCATCAATAGGCGAAAGTAAAAAATGTTTAAAAAAGTCTGTTAAGAAATTTCCATATACAATTAAAGCTTCAGAAGTAAATTTTGATATAACTAAACCACAGCCACATTTATTTGTGACTCCAAATTTTTCTTTTTTGAGTTATGTCCTAGAGAAATTTGCTGATACAATGGCCCTTAGAAGGGGAGGTTTATCAGGCATGAATAAAGTTATAGAATCTACACAATTAGGAACTGCGGAATTAAGTACTGGAATTCAAATATCAGGTTTTTTTACACGTGTAATAAAATCAAATGACAAACCAATATATATACAAACAAAGGGGCCTACAGCATTAGCTAGCAAAGGAAAAGAATTAATTGGTCACGGAAAGGAATATCATACTGATGGTTATGGGACAGCTATAGGAAAACTAGAGGGAGTAAATTTGCCAATAGAAGATATGTCACCAAAAGATTTGCTTGCTTATGGAATTGTTGAAGGAAAATATATTGAGTTAAATTTTGAAGGTGGTGTTAAGGTTGCCGGAAAAATAATTACAGGTAAAAGGGATTTACAAGGAAAGATATTATTAATATCTTTTGATGATTGTAAAGTTACTTATAATAAGGAAATATTGTTTAAAGCAGAATGGGGAGTTTATGATATGGCAGTTGGAGAAAATATTATATCTGTATATGCAGGGCCTGCATCTGATGAATCATTTGATGATTTACACAATATTTCTAAGGTAAAAACAAAAAAAATTAAATATTCTTTAAAAGAGAAAGAGTTATTCAAATTATATAAGAAGGTTAGAAACATTAGGGAAAATAAAAAAACTAATTTTAAATTATTAGCTAATATCTTTTCTGAGGTTAAATCTAAATATAAAGATGAATGGCTTATTCTTATCGAGATATATGAAATAATACACGATTTAAAGTGTAATTTTAAACAAGAATTGTATGATTATTTAATACAAATGAGTAAAAAAGAAAATTATACTGTTTTAATAAATAATGCTTTAAAACTTATTAAAAAATAATATGGAAACCTGGATTGATATTCCAAAAAATTCTGATTTTTCAATACATAATATTCCTTTTGGAATTTTTTCTACAAAAGATTCCAAAAAAAGAGTGGGGATAGCAATTGGAGATATGATACTCGATTTAAAATTATCATCTGATCTAGGTGTTTTTGACAATTTAAGTTTTGATTTCAATATTTTTGAAAATGAATACCTTAATGATTTTATTTCTTTAGGAAAATCAATAACAAATAATGTTCGACTAATTATACAGAATGAACTTTCTGATTCATCTTCAGTGTTAAGGAATCATAATAATCTACTAATTAAGCAGTCTGATGCTGAATTACATCTTCCTTTAAAGATTGGAGATTATACTGATTTTTATTCTAGCATAGAACATGCCACTAATATTGGATCAATGTTTAGAGACCCATCAAATCCTTTACTTCCTAATTGGAAGCATATTCCCGTTGGTTATCATGGAAGAGCTTCATCTATAATTGTAAGTGGAATAGATATATATAGGCCAAAAGGCCAGGTGCTATTGCCAGAGAATAAAACACCATCTTTTCAACTATCTTCTAGAGTTGATTTTGAATTAGAGATGGGATTTATAATTGGAAAAAATTCAAATTTAGGTGAATCTATTTCTACTAGTGATGCTGAAGATTATATTTTTGGAAAAGTTCTATTTAATGACTGGTCAGCTAGGGATATTCAAAAATGGGAGTATGTTCCCCTAGGCCCATTCTTAGGTAAGAGTTTTGCTTCTTCAATGTCACCTTGGGTTGTAACCTTAGAGGCTTTAGAATTATTTAGGATAGAGGGACCTAAACAAAACCCGAAGGTTTTACCTTATTTACAATATAATGGATTAAAAATTTATGATATTAATTTAGAAGTTGCTATTCATCCTGATAATTCAAAAGAATCTATAGTATCTTCCTCAAACTTTAAATATATGTACTGGAATATGAGTCAGCAATTATCCCATCATACAATAAATGGGTGTAACTTGAATATTGGTGACTTAATGGCATCAGGAACAATAAGTGGAAAAGACAAAGGATCTTATGGATCAATGTTGGAACTTTCATGGGGTGGAAAAAAACCTGTAATTTTAGATGATGGAAATAGCAGAGTATTTATTAATGACAATGATACGGTAATTATGAGAGGTTATTGTGAAAAGGATGGTAAAAGAGTGGGTTTTGGAGAAGTTAGAACAAAATTATTAGAATCAAAATAAAAATATATAATGAATAAGTTTACTTCAATTGATCCTAATAGCTTATCAACTAGTGAGTTACATAAAATGCTTTTATTATCAGTTGCTCCTAGACCAATTGCACTAGCTAGTACTATTGACGAAAAAGGGAATGTTAACTTAAGCCCGTTCAGCTGCTTTAATATGTTTAGTGCTAATCCTCCTGTACTCATTTTCTCTCCTTCAAGAAGAGTAAGAGATAATTCAACTAAAGATACTTTAGAGAATATAAAAAAGGTAAAAGAAGTGGTAGTAAATATTGTAAATTTTTCAATTGTAGAACCAGTATCTTTAGCTAGCACTGAATATGATAGTGATGTAGATGAATTTAAAAAATCTGGCTTAACACCAGTTAAATCAAAAAAAATTACACCTCCCAGAGTTAAAGAATCGCCAATTTCTTTTGAATGTATTGTAGATAAAATAATTGAACTAGGAAAGGATGGAGGAGCAGGAAATTTGATTATTTCTAAAATAGTATATATCCATATTAATAATAGGTATTTAGATGATGATGGATCTTTAGATACTAAAAAGCTGGATTTAGTAGGGAGAATGGGTGCTAGCTGGTATACTCGAGTAATTGAGGAGAGTTTATTTGAGATTCCAAAACCAATTCATAGAAAAGGAATAGGGGTTGATCAATTACCAGACCATCTTCACTCTACAGATATATTAACAATAAACAATCTTGCTAGACTAGGTAATATAGAAAAAATTCCAACACAGCAAGAGATTAAAGAGTACCACCTGGGTGATAAGGATATTTCACAAATAATGAGCATTTCTGACAAGAATCAGCAAATGCAGGAAATTCATAGGTTAGCAAAAAAACAAATTATTGAAGCTAATTTAGATCTAGCAATAAAGACAGTTTTTTCAATTTAGTATTATGGATGTAATGAGATTTAAACTTGTTTTATTATTTTTTATTTCCTTATTTATGTTTACAGACTGTAGTGTTGAAAATGATGTAAATAAAATAGTGATTACATCAGATGACTACATGAAATTTAATACTAGTAAGATCACAGTTAAATCAGGAAAATTAGTAAAACTAACACTTATCCATACAGGTGTTTTAGATGCTAAAGTAATGGGGCATAATTTTGTATTACTAAAGAGAAATGTTGATATTATGGATTTTGGTAATAGGGCAGCTTTAGCGAGTAATAATGAATACATTCCTATTGACTCTGATGAGGTTATTGTATATACTAAAATGATTGGTGGAGGTGAATCAACTAGCATTGAATTTCTACCTCCAGAAGTTGGAGTCTATGATTTTATATGTAGTTTCCCTGGCCATTATGCAATGATGAAAGGAAAATTTATTGTAGAATAAGCAATTCTATGTTTCTAAATTCTATTGGATGACTTTCACTTTGAAGAGAAATATATCCCTCTTTTAGTTTCTCCCCTTTTTTGTTTTTTAACGTGTTGTACTGACCTCCGATTACTGGATTAGTATAGGAGAAAACTTCCTTATTATTTATATAATGTTTAATGATTGAATCATTGTGCACTTCAATTTCAAGATTTACCCACTCTTCTCCGTAGTATGTTTCTGAGGATGAAGAAATGCAATGAGTAGTTACTAGTTTGTTATTTATTTTAACGTGAGTCCCTGGAGTACATAAGTTTGCAGTAGGTCTTTTATATGGTTTTTTTATTCCTCCTAATAGTTGTACTTCTATAGATACCGGAAATTCCTGGTCTATTTCCATAGATTTAGGTGATTGTGAATGAATCATTACACCACTATTTTTTGTTGCCCATCCTTCTCCACCTTTACATTGCTCGCCAACAAATCTGTAATCCAATCTAAGCCTATAATTAGAATAAGAGTTTTTATAGAAAATATGTCCATAATAGTCTTTAAAATGATCATAATTTTCATAAGATACTACAAGTGAATTATTTTTCGCTCTAAAGGTATTGAATGCATTTTCTCCTGAATCAAAACCATTAATCTTTACTTCCCATCCTTCAAGATTTTTACCATTAAAAAGTTGAATCCATCCTTTAGTAGTTTCTTTTTCAGCAACTGTATTGTTTTTCACAGTCTCTGGTGTTTCTTGACTTTTTGTTGTATTTGAACAAGCTAAAATCAAACTTATACTGACTATAGATAATATGTAATAGATATTCTTCATTTTTTATTATAATGACCAAGATTTTCCACCTGTAAGCTCTTCAAGATCATCACAATATGCAGCACCAGGTATTGGGTCATATGCTAGGACATTTTCACCAACAAATTCACTAATTCTATATGCCCATATCGTATCAGATTTTATGTTTTTTAATAGCTCTGAAATATCATTTGATTCTCCATTGAGGATCATATTATTATCCAATAAGTCTTTATAATTATCTTCAGTTAAATCATTGATTGTATCACTGTAATTTGATTTTATTAGTTTTAATAATGAAGCATATGTTTCCCTTAGCCATTGTTGTCTATTCTCATCTAGAATTTCTTTATAGTATTTGTCGAGAAATTCAACAACATTTACTTCATTGGCAGAAGGAGTATCTGTTTTAGGTAAAATAACATCCACCAAACTCATTAGCACTTTATTTTGTTCTTTGTTAAGAAATAGCGGCCTCCAATTATTAGGATCAGTATTACAGCTATTTAATAAACTTATAACAGAAGGTGTTGCAATAATAAAACCAGCTGAAAGTCCAATATTTTTTAATGCATCTCTACGTTTCATAAATTTCCATTTTTAAATTGTTCAGCAGCATAGTTAGCAGCTCTTGCTGTAAATGCCATATACGTTAGTGATGGGTTTTGACATGCAGAAGAGGTCATAAAAGATCCATCAGTAACAAACACATTTTTACAAGCATGAATTTGGTTGTATTTATTTAATACTGATGTTTTAGGATCATGACCCATTCTAGCAGTTCCCATTTCATGAATTCCAAGCCCCATTGCTCTAGAATCAATACTATCATAGCCTACCACATCTTTATAACCTGCAGCCTTAAACATTTTTACTGCTTGATCTTTCATATCTTTTCTCATAGCTAATTCATTTTCGCCAAAATCAGCATCAAAAGTAACAGTAGGAAGCCCCCATTCATCTAATTTATCATAAACTAGATACATATTATTATTGTGGTCAGGCAATGTTTCTCCAAATCCTGTTACTCCAATTCTCCATCCACCAGGTTTTAATATTTCTTCTTTTAATTTAGGGCCGTATTTCAATTCAGCTACAACTTCTGACATACTATTTCTCCAGGCACCACCTTGATATCCATAACCTCTTATAAAATCTTTTGAATCAGAATCTCCACCAATATTTCTAAATCTAGGAATATATATTCCTCCAGGTTTTCTCCCTTTATAATATTTTTCTTTAAAATTTTCAATCTTAGCTCTAGCACCTACTACAAAATGATGATCCATAATATTGTGACCTAATTCACCACTATCGTTTCCTAGACCATTAGGAAACCTCTTAGATGTTGATTGCATTAAAATTGATGTAGAAGGCACAGTTGATGCACATAAAAAAATTATATTTGCTTTAAATTTATGTTATTGTTTTGTTTCACCATCAAT
>CAZBCJ010000010.1:15101-21003 GCA_964490545.1 uncultured Flavobacteriaceae bacterium
AGAGTGCCATCATCATCCTCACGGTCGACCACTGCACCACCGGTGCATAACTGTCAAAGCAGTCGATGACTTCAATCATTCTGTCGCCTCTGACACAAAACCGGGCCTTTAATTTACAGATCAGCCCGTTAGGAAATCTCTTAGATGTTGATTGCATCAAAATTGAAGTGGAAGGAACAGTTGAAGCACATAAGAAAATAATTTTAGCTTTAAATGTGTGTTTTTGTCTAGTCTCTCCATCAATTACTTCTACTTCAGAAGCGCTTTTGGTTTTTTCGTCATATATTATTTTATGTACAATTGAATGTGGTCTTAAAGTCATATTTCCTGTAGCATCTGCAGCAGGAAGAGTTGATGAATTACTACTAAAATATGCCCCATATGGGCATCCTCTCATGCATCTATTTCTATACTGGCAAGTACTTCTTCCAAGACCTGGCTTTGTACCTTCTGTTATATGTGCAACTCTTGCAGGAGTAACTACTCTGTCATTCATATTTTTAGCTACAGAAACTCTAAAATCCTCTTCAGCACAATTTAAAGTCAAAGGTTTTAAGAATTCACTATCAGGTAGTTGAGGCAATCCTAGATTTTCCCCTGAGACTCCAATATATTTTTCGACATGACTATACCATGGAGCAATATCCTTATATCTAATAGGCCAGTCTACAGCAGTTCCATCTTTTTTATTAGCCTCAAAATCTATATCACTAAGTCTATAGCTTTGACGTCCCCACACTAATGATTTTCCGCCCACATGATATCCTCTAATCCAATCAAAACGTCTAACTTCATTATATGGATGTTTAATGTCATCAACAAAAAAGTGTTCACAAACAGGATCAGTTACATAACCGGTTCTGTGTTGTTTAAATTTTCTTTCTTTTATCTCTGGGGTAATTCTCCCACCATTAGGCATATCCCATGGATCTAGATTTGCAGTGTGATAATCTTTAATATGTTCAACCATCCTACCTCTTTCAAGAACAAGTGTTTTTAACCCATTTTCACAAAGTTCTTTAGCAGCCCATCCCCCTGTAATACCTGTTCCAATTACAATAGCATCATACTGTTGGTCAGTCATTTTAATGTAGTTTAAATTTAAAATTGTTAATCCTATCTAAATTAATTAATTTGCAAAACTAGATAGTAATGTATACTACAATATACAAAAATCGCTATACAATTTTAAAACTGAATTTTATGAAGAGCAAGTATTATTATTTTCTTTATTTATTTTCTCTATTAGTAGTTTTTTCATGTAATAATCCTAAGAAAAAAATAGAATCACCTGCTCCATTTTTCAAGGTATCACTGGCACAGTGGTCCTTTAATAGAATGATTATTAACAATGGCGCAAATCCATTAGATTTTCCTAAAGAAGCTAAAGATCTTGGATTTAATGCAGTAGAATTAGTTTCTGAACTTTATTCTAAGAAAATTAATGAAATAGGGTTTGAAAAGACAATTGATTCATTGGTAATTAATTTATCTAAAAATAAGGTTGAATGTTTACTTATTATGATAGACGAGGAGGGTGACTTAGCACATCCAGATGAAACTGAAAGAGATGATGCTGTTGAAAGACATAAAAAATGGGTTGATGCAGCAGCTAAGCTAGGATGTCACTCAATTAGAGTGAATACTAATGGAACTCTTATTGAAGATATATGGTTAACAGCTGCAGAGGATGGTTTAAGAAAATTATCTACATATGCTGCAAGTAAAAATATTAATATTTTAGTGGAGAACCATGGAGGATTTTCATCAGACCCTGAAACATTAATGAAGGTTATTAATACATTAAATTTATCAAATTGTGGCACGCTGCCAGACTTTGGTAATTGGTGTATTAAATGGGTAAAAGAGTCTAAAAAATGTGTAGTTGAGTATGAGGATTATTATAAAGGAATAGAGATTATGATGCCAGCAGCAAAAGCAGTAAGTGCAAAATCATATAATTTTGATAAAAACGGAAATGAAACAAAAATTGACTATGTTAAGATGTTACAAATTGTAAAAGATTCTGGATATAATGGTTATATTGGTATTGAATATGAAGGAGATGAGATAAGTGAGAAAGAAGGAGTTGTTGCAACTAGAAATTTGTTACTAAATGCTGCTAAGAAATTAAACTAATTATTTTTTAAATCATGAGTAAAAAAATTAGGTTAGGGATTTTGGGAGGTGGAGGAAATTCGTTGGTAGGAATATTACATCGTATTGCTGCTAAAATGCATGATAAATATGACATTGTAGGTGGAGTCTTTAGCAGGGATTGGGATAGTAATGTAGAATTTGCCAATCAGATTGGAATTTCTTCAGAACGTGTATATGCTGATTATGAAATAATGATTGAAAAGGAGCTGAAGTTTCCTGAGGATAAACGTATTCAAGCAGTCTCTATTCTTACTCCCAATTTTCTTCATTTTTCAATGGCAAAAAGTCTATTAGAAAATGGCTTTCATGTGATATGTGAAAAACCTTTGACAACTACATATCAAGAAGCCAAAGAATTAAGATCATTAGTTCAAAAATCTGAACTTATTTTTGCAGTTACCTATACTTACACAGGTTATCCAACAATAAGGAAAATACGTGAGATGATCTCTCAAGGTGCAATTGGAGAAGTACAGAAGATAGATGCTCAATATTATCAAGGCTGGATTAATCCAATTATTCACAAGAGTGAAACAAGAATAGATACTTGGCGTTTAGATCCCAAAAAATCAGGAGCTAGCTGTTGTATTGGAGATATTGGAACACATGCTTTTGATATGTTAGAATATCTAACTCAACTTAAAATTGATAAAGTTTTAGCAGATTTAAATTACCTATATGATGATAATAAAATGGATATTGATGGATCAATTCTAATTAGATGTACCAATGGAGTAAAGGGTATTATTAGAGCTAGTCAAATTGCAACGGGTGAAAACAATAATTTTGCTGTAATGATTTACGGGAAGAAAGGAGGATTAAAATGGGAACAAGAAAACCCAAGAGTTCTTTATTATATGCAAGAAGGAAAAGATGTTCAGATAATAGAGTCAGATAATATAAATGCTGATTTATTATCAGATGATGCGGTATTACCTCCTGGACATCCTGATGAAATTTTTGATGCCATGGCAAACATTTATAATGGTGCGGCTAAAGCAATAAATAATGAAGCGTATGACAATAGTGAATTTCCAACAATTATTGATGGTGTTAGAGGAATGAACTTTATTGAAAGTGTTGTTGAGTCACATGAAAAAGGCAATGTGTGGATAACTATCGATAATAAATAAATTCAATAAAAATTTTTAATTAAATTTATATACAATGAAGAACAAACAAAAAGATTTAAACAATTCAAGACGTGATTTTTTAAAAAAATCATCAATGGCATTTTTAGGTGTATCAATCCTTCCAAGTCATGTAATTTCTGGATTAGGTCATATAGCTCCTAGTGACAAGTTAAATGTTGCTGGTATTGGTGTTGGTGGAATGGGACGTAATAATCTTAAAAGTATTAAAAATCAAAATATTGTTGCTCTTTGTGATGTAGATTGGGGTTATGCAAAACGGTGTTTTGATGATTACCCTGATATAAAAAAATATAAGGATTACAGGATAATGCTAGATGAAATGGAGAAGCAAATAGATGCTGTTGTTATTGCCACACCTGACCATTCGCATTATATCTCTGCTGCCAATAGTATGAAGAGAGGTATGCACGTTTATGTGCAAAAACCCCTAACTCATTCAGTATGGGAATCTCGTGAGCTAACAAAACTAGCAAAGCAAACTGGAGTGGCCACACAAATGGGTAATCAGGGAAATTCAAGTGATGATATAAGAAAAGTTTGTGAGTGGATCTGGAATGGTGAAATAGGTGAGGTAGAAAATGTTGAAGCTTGGACAAATAGACCTATTTGGCCTCAAGGACTTGAGAGACCTACTAATAACGTTCCTATTCCTGAAACATTAGACTGGGATTTATTTATTGGACCAGCCCCTTATAGACCATACCATCCTTCATATACACCTTGGAATTGGAGAGCATGGTGGGATTTTGGTACTGGCGCTTTGGGTGATATGGGATGTCATATTATAGATCCAGTATTTAAAGCATTAGATTTAGGATTCCCGTATGCATTTGAAGGTAGCTCGTCTCAGGTTAACACAGAAAGTGCTCCTATTTCAGAAATGGTAACCTATTATTTTAATAAGCGACCAAATAAAGGAAAAATAAAAATGCCTAAGGTTAAATTCACCTGGTATGACGGAGGACATAAGCCAGAACGTCCAAAAGGCATGAAGCCTGGAACAAATCTTGGAAATTGGGGTGGAGGTGCAATTTTTCATGGAACTAAAGGAACACTAGTTTGTGGGACCTATGCTATGGATCCAATTATTATTGGTAGAGAAGACAATCCTCCTGCAGTTACAAATGAATTAAGAAGAGTGGAAACTTCTCATGAAATGGACTGGATACGTGCATGTAAGGAGAATAAGAGTTCAAGAGTTGAAGCAAGTTCTAATTTTTCGTATTCTGGCCCACTTAATGAAGTTGTAGTAATGGGTAATCTTGCGATTAGACTACAAGATCTTAAAAGAAGGTTGGAATGGGATGCAGAAAATATGAGTATCACAAATATTTCAGATTCTGATGAAATTCGTGTGGTTACTACCGATAAATTTGATGTAGTTGATGGTGATCCTAAATGGGATACTAGAACTACGACAATAAATGCAAAAGAGGCAGCTAGTGAATATGTAAAACGTTCATATCGAAATGGCTGGTATTACTAATTATAATTAAATTAATATAAGATGAAGAATATCTATTTCATGTTAACTATAGTCTGTATAAGCTTAGTTTTAGCTTGTTCAAATACAACAAAAAGTCAAGAAACATCAGTGGCTGTGGAAAACAATACACTTACTGAAAAAGAAACTGCTGAAGGATGGAGGCTTCTTTTTGATGGAAAAACTTCAAATGGATGGAGAGGATATAAAAAAGAGACTTTTCCTACTGACTGGGAAATTACAGAAGCAGGAGAAATCTATATGAAAGCTTCGGGTAGAGGCGAGGCAGGATCTTCAAATGGAGGAGATATAATTTATGATCAAAAATTTTCTAATTTCCATGTAAAACTTGAATGGAAAGTTTCTGAGGGTGGAAATTCTGGAATATTCTATTTAGGTCAGGAAACTCCTGAATTTGATTACATATGGAGAACAGCGCCAGAGATGCAAATATTAGATAATGATAGGCATCCAGATGCATTTTTAGGAAAAGATGGAAATAGACAAGCTGGAGCATTATATGATCTTTATCCTGCAGTACCACAAAATGCAAATAAAGCAGGTGAGTGGAATAAGGTTGAAATCATTGTATATAATGGTACAGTAATTCACAAACAAAATGGTGAAGTGGTAGTTGAATATCATCTATGGACTCCAAAATGGGAAGAGGATGTTTCTAAAAGTAAGTTTCCTAATTTGAATAAAAACTGGGCTAATGTAGAGAAAGAAGGATATTTTGGACTTCAAGATCATGGTGATGATGTGTGGTTTAGAAATATAAAAGTTAGAGAGCTCTAATAATATTTTATTTAATCACCCTTAATATGAACAATTGTCAATGAGTGAGGTGGTAGGTAGACGATACCATTTTTAAACTTTAGTTCTACCTCTTTTGGAGCCACTCGATTGGGGTGCTCAATATCGTTGTAAGTATCGGTTGATTCACCGGTGAGAATCTTTGCCTTATATGTGCCATTTAATAGCTTATCTCCCATTGTAACTTTACACTCTAGGTTCTCGGAAGGATGACGGTTGACCAATGAAATAGACCAGTTTTCACCTTTTTTATCAACGGTAGCAATAGCATCAATTACAGAAACTGAAT
>CAZBCJ010000011.1:0-20327 GCA_964490545.1 uncultured Flavobacteriaceae bacterium
TAATACCAATGGGAGGATACAAACCTATTCCAGATTATAAAATAGTAAGTCAAGGAAAAGAAGATTATTATTGGGGAATGGGGCTAACTGCAGAAGCAGTTGCTAAGCAATATAATATATCTAGGGAAGATCAAGATGAGTTTTCTTATAATTCACATATGAAAGCATTAAAGGCTCAAAAGGAAGGAAGATTTGATGATCAGATTGTACCGATTGATATAAATCATACATATGTTGACGAGAAGAACAATAAGTGTAAAAACAAGTATACTGTTACAAAAGATGAAGGACCTAGGGAAGGGACCAATACTGATGTTCTTAACAAATTAAGGCCTGTTTTTTCAAATAAAGGAACTGTTACTGCTGGAAATTCTTCTCAAATGAGTGATGGGGCTGCATTTACCCTTATTATGAGTGAAGCTATGGTAAATGAACTTAATTTGAAACCAATTGCAAGAATGGTTAATTATGCAGTAGCTGGAGTAGAGCCAAGAATAATGGGAATAGGACCTGTGAAAGCTGTCCCAAAAGTATTAAAACAATCTGGACTAAATCTAAATGATATTTCTCTTATAGAATTAAATGAAGCATTTGCTTGTCAGTCATTAGCTGTAATTAATGAATTAGGATTAGACAAAGAAATAATTAACGTAAATGGTGGAGCAATTTCATTAGGTCATCCATTAGGATGCACAGGAGCAAAATTAAGTGTACAACTGTTTGATGAAATGAGAAAAAGAAGTTTAAATAATAAGTACGGTCTAGTAACTATGTGTGTTGGGACTGGACAAGGTGCAGCAGGCATTTTTGAATTTGTAAAATAATAGTTATGGGAGAAAATAAAAAGACAACAAAAGGTGGAGAATTTATCATTAAAGAATCTAACCATGAACTTATATTCACTCCTGAAGATTTCTCTGAAGAACAAAAAATGATGAGAGATTCTGTAATAGAATTTAATGAAAGAGAGGTAATAGCTAAAAAAAGTCGCTTTGAAGAAAAAGATTTTAAACTAACTGAAGAAGTTATGGAAAAAGCGGGTGAGATGGGATTTTTAGGTGTTAGTGTGCCAGAAGAGTATGGAGGTTTAGGAATGGATTTTGTATCTACAATGATTGTTTGTGAATATATGTCAAGTGGAAGCGGCTCAATTAGTACCGCATTTGGCGCACATACAGGAATCGGAACTATGCCTATTTTATTTTACGGAACTGAAGAACAAAAGAGAAAATACTTGCCAAAACTCTCCTCTGGTGAATGGTTTGGGTCATATTGTCTGACTGAACCTAATGCTGGAAGTGATGCTAATTCAGGAAAAACAACTGCAGAACTAACACCTGATAAAAAGTATTATAAAATTAATGGACAAAAAATGTGGATCTCAAATGCAGGTTTTGCAAAATTATTTATCGTCTTTGCAAGAATAGAAAATGATAAAAATATAACTGCATTTATTATTGAAAAAGAGGAAAATAATGGAATGGTTTTAGGAGAAGAAGAGAAAAAACTTGGAATAAGGGCTTCTTCTACTAGACAAGTTTTTTTTAATGATACAACTATACCTGTTGAAAATATGCTAGGCAAAAGAGGTGAAGGATTTAAAATAGCTGTGAATTCCTTAAATGTAGGTCGAATTAAACTCGGAGCAGCATGTATTGATTCTGAAAGAAGAGCTACAACAATAGCTGTTCAGTATGCAAATAATAGAAAACAATTTAATACCAGAATATCAGATTTTGGTGCAATTAAATATAAGATTGCTGAAATGGCAACAAATACATACGTTAATGAATCTGCTTGTTATAGAGCTGCAAAAGATATTGAAGAGCGAATAAATAGTTTAGTGGAAAATAATCATTCAAAACTGGAAGCTGAATTAAAAGCATTAGAAGAATTTGCTATTGAGTGTTCAATAATTAAAGTAGCAACATCTGAAGATATGCAAATATGTTCTGATGAAGGAATACAAATATTTGGAGGAATGGGATTCTCTGAAGAAACTCCCATGGAGGCAGCATGGAGGGACGCAAGAATAGCAAGAATCTATGAGGGAACTAATGAAATTAATAGATTGCTTAGTGTCGGGATGCTTCTTAAAAAAGCAATGAAAAAGAATATTGACCTTGTAACTCCTACTAAAGGAGTATTTAAAGAACTTATTGGAATTCCATCATTTTCATTTAAGTCAAAAGATAATTCAAAACTTTTTTCAGAAGAAAAGTTGTTATTAAAAAATCTTAAAAAACTCTTTTTGATGACAACTGGGTTTGCAGTTGAAAAATTTGGCAAAGATTTAGATAAACATCAGCAAACAATCATGGCATTAGCAGATATATTAATAGAAATATACATGGCTGAATCAGCCTTATTAAGAACTGAAAAAAATACTATTAGATTTGGCGAAAAAGAGTTAAAAATTCAAATGGATATGTCTAAGTTATATCTATACAATGCTATAGATATTGCATCAAAAGCTTCAAGACAAATTATAGTATCTATTTCTAGAGGAAAGAAACAAAAAATGTTATTAGCAGGATTAAACAAATTTACTAAATATGAAAATTACCCAGATGTAATTGGGATAAGAAACAATATTGCAGAAAAAGTTAAAAAAGAAAACAAATACTGTTTTTAAAGTCAGCTATTATAGAATTATTGCCATTTCCTTTCAGCATTCAATTTTTGCTGTATTTTTAATTCTTCTTTTGATAGAACTTTTAAAAATGAAGGGTGCTGTTCTATAGCAAACTCTATTTTCTTGATTATCTCTTCAGTTGATTCTTTTTCATAATCAATTTTCAACGGTTGTTTGATCTCCATAGACTGAAGTATATTCTTCTTCTTTATTCTAACTCCCTTTTTATCAAAAGATCTTCTAAATCCATCTATGACAACAGGAATAACAATAGGTTTATATTGTTTAACTATAAAGGCTGTTCCTTTTCTTATAGGCTTAAAAGGTGTAGTAGTGCCTTGAGGAAAAGTAATCACCCAACCATCATTTAAAGCAACTCCTATTTTAGAAATATCACTCATTTTTACTTTTCTATTTATACTTCTTCCATGACTTCTCCAAGTTCTATCAATACTGACAGAGCCAGCATAAGCTAATAACCTTGGGAGAAATCCTGAAGTCATTGTTTCCTTTGCTGCAATAAAATATAAATTCAATTTTGGCTTCCATAAATATCCAACATTTTTTATTGAATCAACTCTGCCTTTTAAACTTGCATTGAATACATGAAACATTGAAACTACATCTGCAAAGTAGGTTTGATGATTTGACACAAATAATACGTTTTTATCTGGAAGGCTCTTTATTATTTCAGATCCTTCTATTTTTAGCTCATTAAAACCACGAAATCGTCTATGTGTTAAAGCTCCTAGAATTCTTATTAACCATTTCTTAAAAAAAAGTATATGACCAAAAGGATTTCTTTTAATAATCCTCATATAATAAATTTGTTGACAAAAGTAAAGAAAAGTTATAAAACAGACTTTATAATGTCCTTTACTTCTGACAATATCATTGCTGTAGCTCCCCAAACAAAAAATCCATTTAATTTATAGGCTGGAACCAGTTTATTTAAGTATCTATCTGAAACGTTTAATCCTTTCGTGTTGACAATGTTAATATTGTCAAGTAATTGTTCTAAATCATCTTTAATAATTTCTTTTACTTCATTTTCATCTTTAAAAAATTTAAGATGATTTTCAGAATAGATCATAAAAGGAGAAATATCATAGTTACTTGGCGGAACATATACATTTTGCAATTTTCGTATCAATTTAACTACATTAACATCAACACCGATTTCTTCATTTGTTTCCCTTAATGCAGTATCAAAAATATTGTTATCATTTTCTTCATAACTCCCACCTGGCAAACTCACTTGATTTGAATGTACTCCATTGTATTCGTTTCTTAAAATCAATGTAAAGCAAACTCTTTGATTATATGGATGAAATAATATTGTAACTCCAGCATTTTTTGAGTTTTTATAATTATTTCTGGTTAACTCTAATAAATCCTTTCTAAAAGGAGGCGCCATTTTTAACTGTGATACATTGGAATCAATAATCAATTCCTTAATTTTTGGAATAATTTCTATAAATCTATCAATAGTCATTTAATCCTATTTTTCTCTGATTTTTAAAGACCATTCAAAGGTAAATTTAGATACAGTTACATTATTCTGATTTATACCTGTTGAAGACAAGGTTATGGTTTGAGGATTATTTGAAGAAATTAATTTATTCATCATTTCATCAATTTTACTTCCTTCAATACAATTAAATACTATTAATCCTGTAGCTTTTTTATAATAATCAGCATTGTTTGAGATTAATAACATTGATATGTTATGTCCGCTTTTTCTAATCTTATCAGTTATCATTAACGCAGTAGTCAACTCTGCTGCCATTCCTTGAGCTGCCCAAAACATTGACTTAAATGGGTTTTTATTAAACCAATTAAGTGTTATTCTAATCTCACATTGGTCAGAATCTAAAGATCTCATTCTAGCTCCACAAAAGTATGCTGCAGGTAATTTTCTTAAAAGAAATAAGTTGTATTTTAAAAAGTTCATTAATTTATTTTGATGATAGATATTTTTCTGCATCAAGAGCAGCTATACAACCCGTACCAGCTGCAGTAACTGCTTGCCTGTAAACATGATCTGCAGCATCACCAGAAACAAATACACCTGGAATATTAGTTATTGAAGTACCAGGTTTATTTATAATATATCCTGTTTCATCCATATTTATATATGGCTTAAAAATTTTAGTATTTGGAGTATGTCCAATTGCCACAAAGAAACCTGTTATAGGAATTGTCTTCTCCTCTCCTGTTTTATTGTTATAAACTAGAACATTTTCAACAACACTATTATCACCTAAAATTTCCTTAGTCTCAGTATTATAAAGGATTTCAATATTATCAGTTTTTTTAACTCTTTCTTGCATTATTTTAGAAGCTCTAAATTCATCTCGTCTGACTAACATCGTGACTTTTTTACATAACTTCGATAAATAATGTGCTTCCTCACATGCAGAATCCCCTCCTCCTGCAATTGCTACTTCTTGACCCTTATAAAAGAAGCCGTCACAAACAGCACATGCAGAAACACCTCCACCTAATTCTAAATACTTTTTTTCTGAAGGAAGACCTAAATACTTTGCTGAAGCACCTGTAGCTATAATCACCGTTTCACAAATTAGTTCATCCTGATCATTAACCCACAACTTTAAATCATTATTAAAATCAACTTTTGTAATCCATCCATTTCTTACATCAGTTCCAAAACGTTCAGCCTGCTGTTGTAATTCTATCATCATTTCAGGTCCTGAAATGCCTTTTGGGTAGCCAGGAAAATTTTCAACATCAGTAGTAGTAGTTAATTGTCCGCCAGGCTCTGTTCCTTGATATAATATAGGACTCATATTTGCTCTTGCAGCATAAATTGCTGCAGTATATCCAGCTGGGCCTGATCCAATAATTAAACATTTAATTTTTTCTACCATAATAGTAATTCAAATATAATAATAAAAGTATGTAATTATCTCTTTGAATTTATATAAAATTGAATAGTAGGTGAATATTCTATTTTTTGTAAATTGAACAAAAAAAGAATGAAATATTTTTTTCTTAGATTTTTGTTTTTAATAAGTTTTAGTTTTTTAACTACTACAATTTATAGCGACAATTATTCCTACAAAGTAGTTGTTTCTGAACTAGAGGTCCCCTGGGGATTTGTATTTCTTGAAGATAATTCTATTTTAATTACTGAACGAAAAGGCGAATTAATTCATTTTGTTAATGGAAAAAAAACAAAAGTAAAAGGCTTGCCTGAAATTATTGCTAAGAATCAAGGAGGACTATTAGATATTGAACTTCATCCCGAATATAAAAATAACGGATGGATTTACATATCTTATTCTTCCTCAAATGAAAGTAAAAGCGGATCTAATACTTCAATAATGAGATTTAAAATAGAAAAAAATACGATGATTCAAAAAGAGATCATTTATAAAGCTCTACCAAATAGCAAGCGTGACAGACATTATGGGAGCAGAATTGAGTTTGATCAAAATAATTTTCTTTATTTCTCCATTGGAGATAGAGGGAATAGAGATGTAAATCCTCAAAATATAGATAGAGATGGAGGAAAAATATATCGGTTATATGATGATGGTAGAATACCTATTGATAATCCTTTTATTAATAATAGGTCAGCAAAAAAGGCAATATATAGCTACGGACATAGAAATCCGCAAGGGATGGCTATAAATCCATTCACTAAAGAATTATGGATTCATGAACATGGACCAAGAGGAGGAGATGAAATCAATATTATAAAAAAAGGAGTAAATTATGGATGGCCTCTTGCGAGTTTTGGAATAAATTATATAGGAACAAAATTTACTAATAAAACTTCAATTCCTGGAATGGAAGACCCGATACACTACTGGGTTCCATCTATTGCTCCTAGTGGTATGGCTTTTATAACATCAGATATTTATCCTAATTCAAAAGGAGATTTATTAATTGGATCACTAATATTCCAGTATCTTCATAAATGTAAAATAAAAAACAACAAAATTTATAAAGAAGAAAGGATTTTAGAAGATATTGGAAGAGTAAGGTCCATTAGACAAGGGCCTGATGGATACATGTATGTTGGTGTTGAGAATATGGGAATAATAAAACTTATTCCAAATTAATAACGCATTTGCTAATAACTATAAAAATAGAAATATAGATGTTAACGGTTGGAATAACTGGGGGAACAGGTAGTGGTAAGACTACTATTTTAGAGCTATTAAAAAAAGAATTTTTAGAAAATGATATTGGATTTATTTCTCAAGACTCGTACTACAATGATAATGGCAAACTGAGCTTTGATGAGAAAAATAAAATTAATTTTGATCATCCTGATGCTATAGATTTTGAGTTAATAATTAATCATCTTAATCTATTAAAAAATAAGAAAAACATCAATCAACCTATTTATTCATTTATTCATCATAATAGAATTGAAAAAACTAAATTAGTTAAACCAAAAAAGATTATGATTATAGAAGGAATTTTAATTTTAAATAATATAAAATTAAGAGATATTATAGATTATAAAGTCTTTGTTGATGCCACTGAAAATTTAAGATTTAAAAGAAGACTAGACAGGGATATCAATGAAAGGGGGAGAATTAAAGAAGAAGTTATTGAATTATTTAATACAAGGTTAAATAAAATGCACAAACTATATGTTGAGCCAATGAAAGAATTTTGTGATATTATAATAGATAATAATAGCAAGGTTGATTTATTAGAAATAAATCCTATAATAGACGTAATTAAGAGTCATTTGTAAAATGAAATTTAAAATCCCATCTTTATTCAAAAATATATATTTCATTATAATTATGTTATTTATTATCTGGATGCTATTTTTTGATAGTAATTCATGGTTAGTTCATAGAGAATTAAATAAAAAAGTTTATAAACTTGAGAATCAAAAAGATTTTTATTCAGAAGGAATAAAAAAAGACAAGGAAGAATTGTTAAAAATGAAAACTGATTCTGGTCTTGAAGAATATGCTAGAGAAAAATTATTTATGAAAAAAGAAGATGAAGAAATATTTATTATAGAATTCGATTCTATAAATGATTAATATTTAATTATGATGGAAAAAATTTTAGATGAATTTAGTAAAATTGATTCCAAATTATGGAGTAAAAAAATTAAAGATGACTTGAAAAGACTAGGTCATAGTAGTATTCCCACTTATAGTTCCAAAGAGAATATAAAAATAAAGCTCTTCTATACAAGTGAAGACTTAGATAACTTAAAAAATTCAGATTCTAACTATCCTAATAGCTGGGCAATATGTCAAAATATAACTGCAGATAATTCATTAGATGCAAACATAAAAGCTCTTGAGCTTATTAATAAAGGGGCTGAAAGTATTAATTTCATTATTCAAAATGATTCCATCCTGAGTAATGATTTATTAAAAAATATAGATATAGAAAAAACTGAGTTGTTTTTCAAGATTGAATTTCAGTCAAACTCATATTTAAAGTCATTAAATAATATTATAAAAAGTTCATCAACTTTATTTAATATCAGCTATGACCCTATTGGCTCTTTTGCTAAAACAGGTAGCTGGGAATCTTCAATGAATGAAGATTTAGATAAATTGAATAAAAATATTAATATATTAGAAAAATTTAACAATGTAATAATTGTCAATTCTGGATTATACCAAAATTCAGGAGCTAATATTTTTGAAGAAATTGCCTTTACTCTAAGTCATGCGAATGAATATTTAAATCGTCTTAATGGAGAATGTGCAAATAAAATTGCATTTAATATCTCAATAGGATCAAATTATTTCTTTGAAATTGCAAAATTAAAAGCATTAAGATTGCTCTGGTCAACGATAACTAAAGAGTATAATAATGAGATAAATTTTCCTCATATAATAGCAAAACCATCTAAAAGAAATAAGACTATATATGATTACAATAATAACATATTAAGAACTACAACAGAATGCATGTCAGCCATTCTTGGAGGAGCCAATACCATTTCAAATATTACATATGACAGCATTTTTAAGATTAAAAATGAATACTCTGACAAAATAGCATTGAATCAACTATTGATAATAAAACATGAAACCCATATAGATAAAGTAAAAAATGCAGCAGATGGATCATATTACATCAATAGCATAACAAATACTATAGCTGAAGAATCATTAAGGATTTTTAAGGATATAGAAAATAACGGTGGGTTTATCTCAGCATTAGAGAAAAATATAATACAAAAGCGTATTGATAAAAGTCATAGAATAGAACAAGAATTATTTAATAACAATAAGGAAAAACTACTTGGAATAAACATTTTTACTGATTTAGATCAAAAAATTAAATCTGAAATCAATAAACCTATTTTCACTAAATCTAATACGAGAAACACGAAAATTAAACCCATTTCTGAAATTAGACTAGCTGAAGAAATTGAATTAAGTAGAATTAAAAATGAATAGGAAGAATCTCAAAAATATTAGTCTAAAAAAGTTAGATTTTTCAAAGACTTTTGTTAAAAGAAAAAGTAAAAAATTTCTTACTTCAGAGAATATAAATCTAAAATCGTATTACTCCAAGGATGATTTAAAAAATCTTGAACAAATAGATTTTGGAGCTGGCATAGAGCCCTTTCTAAGAGGCCCTTATTCAACTATGTATATAACAAAACCATGGACTATAAGACAATACGCAGGGTATTCGACTGCAGAAGAAAGCAATATGTTTTATAAAAAGAATTTAAAATCTGGACAAAAAGGTTTATCAGTAGCATTTGATTTACCTACACACCGAGGTTATAATTCAGACAATAAAAGAGTGTATGGTGATGTTGGCAAAGCAGGAGTTGCTATTGATTCTGTGGAAGACATGAAAATACTATTTGATGGAATTCCTCTTGATAAAATGAGTGTTTCAATGACTATGAATGGTGCTGTATTACCCATAATGGCATTTTACATAGTAGCTGCAAATGAGCAAGGAGTAAAAACTTCTGATCTTAGGGGAACTATTCAAAACGATATACTAAAAGAATATATGGTTAGAAATACATACATATATCCGCCAAAAGAGTCAATGGAAATCATATCTGATATTTTTAAGTATACTAGTAAAGAAATGCCAAAATTTAATAGTATTAGTATCTCAGGATATCATATGCAGGAAGCAGGAGCTACAAATGATTTAGAACTTGCTTATACTCTTGCAAATGGTCTTGAATATGTTAGAAATGGAATAAGTGCCGGATTAAAAATTGATGATTTCGCCCCAAGATTATCATTTTTTTGGGGAATTGGCATGAATCATTTTATGGAAATTGCAAAATTAAGAGCAGCTAGAGTATTATGGGCTAAATTAATTAAGACATTTAGTCCTAAATCAAATAAGTCAATGGCCCTAAGAGCTCATTGTCAGACGAGCGGCTGGAGCTTAACAAGACAAGATCCTTTTAACAATATTACAAGAACAACAATAGAAGCTTGCTCAGCAGTTTTTGGAGGAACACAAAGTCTCCATACTAATTCATTAGATGAAGCAATAGCATTGCCTACTGATTTCTCAGCAAAAATTGCAAGAGATACTCAATTATACCTTCAAAATGAAATTAAAATTACTAATACTGTAGACCCATGGGCAGGAAGTTATTATCTAGAATCTATAACAAATGAGCTTATTAAAAAATCATGGGGTCATATTCAAGAAATTGAAAATCTTGGAGGAATGACTAAGGCAATTGAAAAAGGCATACCAAAACTAAGAATTGAACAAGCCGCGACAAAAAAGCAGGCTAAAATTGATTCAAAAGAAAGTATTATTGTTGGAGTAAATAAATTTGAAACAGATAATGAAGATGAAATACAATACCTAGAAGTTGACAACAATAAAGTTAGAGCTCAGCAAATAAAGAGAATAACTAAAATAAAACTGGATAGAGATAACTCCAAAGTTAAAATGGCTTTATACAAATTAAGAAGCGCTGCAAAAAATAAAAATAAAAATTTATTAGCTTTGGCTATTGATGCAGCAAAAGAACGAGCAACATTAGAAGAAATTAGTGCATCACTTGAAGATATTTACGGAAGATATAAATCAGAAATAAAAACCTTTACTGGAGTGTATAAATCAAATATTAACAATGACAAATCATTTAATCATGCTGTCAAACTAGCAAACGATTTTGCAAGTCTTGATGGGAGACGTCCTAGAATATTAGTTGCAAAAATAGGTCAAGATGGTCATGATAGAGGCGCAAAAATAGTAGCTTCAGGTTATGCTGATATAGGATTTGATGTTGATATAGGTCCTCTTTTCCAAATACCCGAGGAAATTGCAAAACAAGCTGTTGAAAATGATGTACACGTTATAGGAATATCTACACTAGCAGGTGGTCATAAGACATTAGTTCCAAAATTAATTGAGGAGTTAAAAAGCTATGGAAGAGAAGATATTTTAATAATTCTTGGAGGAGTAATTCCAAAACAAGACTATAAATTTCTTTTAAAAAATGGAGTTTCTGCAATTTTTGGTCCTGGATCTAAAATTAGTGAAACAGCTATAGAAATTCTTAATTTACTAATTAAGCAATCTTAATATTTCTAATAAATTCTGTTAACAAGTTATATTTTTAATCAAGTCAAATAATTGTACATTTATTCGAAGTTTTTTATAAAAATAAATGGCAAAAGTAATTGCAATATCTAATCAAAAAGGAGGGGTTGGAAAAACAACAACAGCTGTTAATTTATCTTCTTGCTTAGTTGTATTAGAAAAAAAAGTTTTACTTATTGATCTTGACCCTCAGGCAAATGCTACTTCTTCATTAGGCATAGAAACTGATATAATTGAAAATGGCATATATGAATTGTTTGAAAAGTCATGTTCTCCATCAGATTGTATCAATCAGACTACAATTGCCAATCTAGATATTATACCTTCTCATATTGACTTGGTTGGTATTGAAATTGAGTCTATAGATTTAATTGACAGAGAACATATATTAATGAATGCTATCAATAAGATTGAGAAAGAATATGATTATATTATAATAGACTGTCCACCTTCTCTGGGATTATTGACTATGAATGCATTAACGGCTTCAACATCTGTGATTATTCCAATCCAATGTGAATATTTTGCCTTAGAAGGACTTGGTAAACTTTTGAATACAATAAAGAGTATTCAAAAAATACATAATAAAAATCTATCTATAGAAGGATTGCTTCTTACTATGTATGATCCGAGGCTTAAATTATCAAATCAGGTAATAAAAGAAGTTAAATTACATTTTAATGAGATGGTATTTAAAACTATTATCTATAGAAATGTAAAACTTGGTGAAGCACCTAGCTATGGAGAAAATATATTAGATTACGATGTTAGTAGTACTGGGGCTAATAATTATTTGAGTTTGGCAAGAGAATTGATACTAAATAATTCATAATGGCAAAGGCAACAAAAATAGAAGCATTAGGTCGGGGATTATCATCAAATCTTAATAAAGATTCAAATTCAGATAACCCTTTAAATTTTAAGAAAGAAAAATCAACTATTGATAATATAAATATAAATCTAATAGCCGTAAACCCATACCAGCCAAGATCTAATTTCAATGAAGAAACTCTAAAAGAACTTAGTGCTTCAATTAAAAATATTGGAGTAATACAACCAATAACAGTAAGAAAAATAAAAGAAAATTCCTATCAATTAATTTCAGGTGGAAGAAGATTGATGGCATGTAAAAATTTAGGGTTTAAAAATATTCCAGCATATATAAGAAGTGCCAATGATCAAGAGTCCTTAGAAATGGCGTTAATAGAGAATATACACAGACAAGATTTAGATGCAATAGAAATTGCCATTTCATATAAAAGACTTATTGACGAAATTAATTTAACTCAAGAAGAATTAAGTAATAAAATTGGCAAAGACAGAACAACAATAACGAATTATTTAAGACTATTAAGATTGAGTCCAATAATTCAAAGTGGTATAAAAGATGGTTTCATATCAATGGGGCATGGAAGATCTATAATTAATATTGAGAATAAATTAGATCAGATCAAAGTTTATGAAATTATCATTTCAAAAAACCTTTCTGTAAGAAATACTGAAGAACTTGTAAAAAATTATAAAAATGATCAAGTAATAAAGAAGTCAATTGATAAACCAAAATACATTTCAGATGCAATTACCAAATTATCTGAGATATTCAAAACATCGGTACGAATAAATGTATTGAAAAATAATAAAGGAAAAATAATTATTCCCTTTAAGTCAGAAGCTGAATTCAAAAAAATTAATAAAAAATTAAATGATTCATAGAAATATTATAGTCATATTAATATTTTTCTTTACAACACAAATTATTTTTTGTCAAAACAATAAGGATGATGATGAAAAGAAAATTTTAGGTCCTGCAAAGGCAGCATTTTATTCAGCTGCTTTACCTGGTCTAGGACAGATTTATAATAAAAAATATTGGAAAGTTCCTATAGTTTATGGTGCATTAGCAGGCGGTATTTATTATTTTAATAAAAATAATGATTTATATCATAAATATAGAGATGCATATAAAAGAAGACTGGCTGGTTTTACAGATGATGAGTTTTATGGAAATGGAACTGTTCCTGCAATCTCAAATGACGGTTTAATAAGAGCTCAGAAAAGTTTAAAAAGGAACAAAGAATTGTCTATTCTTGTAACAATAGGCATATATGCCTTAAATATTATAGATGCAAATGTTGATGCTCATTTACTTCAATACAATCTTGATGAGAATCTTACCTTAAGTCCAAAATTAAATTACAATGAAATAAATTCAACATCCAATGTTTCATTATCACTAAAATTGAAATTATAAATTATATTATTTTTAACAAGTATTTATTATCTATTACTTTTCAATAACCTAATTTTGAAACTATAATGGTTATTCATAATATTCTAAAATGAAGACTTTACTTACTATTTTGTTATTAATTCATCTAATTCATGGATTAGGGACTTGGAAGTTATATTCAATAGCAGGTCATAAATCTTGGAAAGCATTTATACCAATATATAGTATAATTATCTTAATGAAGATAATTAATAGGCCTAAATGGTGGATTTTCCTTTTAATACTTCCTGTTATTAATGTAATAATGATACCTGTAATATGGGTAGAATTATCAAGGAGTTATGGTAAAAATAATTATACAGAAACATTATTGTCAGTTTTAACATTAGGATTCTACAACTACTATCTTAACTATTTTGTTAGTGTTGAATATATTAATAATAGAGATACTAATCCAAAAAGCTCAAATGGTGAATGGACTAGTTCATTAATATTCGCAATTGTAGCGGCAACTGTAATTCATACATATTTTATACAACCCTATACTATTCCTACATCATCATTAGAAAAAACTTTGCTTGTAGGAGATTTTTTGTTTGTTAGTAAAATTAACTATGGAGCCAGAATTCCTATGACTACAATAGCTGCTCCAATGGTACATGATACACTTCCATTTGTAAAAACAAAATCATATATAAGTAAAGAACAAATTCCTATAATATCTGAGCTTCCATATCTAAGATTCCCCGGTTATCAAAAAATAAAGAACAATGATATTGTAGTCTTCAACTGGCCTGTTGATACAATGGTTAATATGTTTTATACTGACAAGAATTATTACAAACCTATAGATAAAAAAACAAATTATGTGAAAAGAGCTGTGGGTATTGCTGGAGACACATTAGAGGTAATAAATGGCTACGTGTATATTAATGGATATAAGAATAAACTTCCTGATGAAGCTAAACTTCAATTTTCATATTTAGTTCAACCCAAAAGGAATAGGTTTAATAAAAAGGTAATGATTAACAAATATGACATTACTGATGCATTTGGCATCATTAATCAGAAGAACACTTATAAGTTTATGGGTATTAGTGATACTGCACTAAACAAATTTAAATATCATCCTAATGTTGAATGGATAGCTAAAGATACTCTCCCAGAGGGTTATAGGGATTCAACTGTTTTCCCTCAAAATGAAAATTATAACTGGAATAATGATTTTTTTGGACCAATCTATATTCCAAAAAAAGGAAAAACAATAGAAATAAATAGCAATAATATTCAGTTGTATAAGCGTCTTATCGATGTATATGAAAATAATGATTTAGTAATCAAAGGAAATAAAATATATATCAATAATATAGAAGTTTCAGAATATACCTTTAAACAAGATTATTATTGGCTGATGGGAGACAATAGAGGGAATTCTCAAGATTCAAGATCATGGGGATTTGTGCCATTTGATCATGTTGTGGGTAAACCAGTTTTTAAGTGGTTTAGTTGGGATTCAAATGCTAAAGGACTTAACAAAATCAGATGGAATAGGCTATTTACTTCTATTAGTGGCGAAGGGGGCCCTATAAACCTAATTATGGGTGCTATAACAATTCTAATTATTTTTTGGTTACTCAGTATTGATTATAATAATTATCAAAAATGGTGGAAAAAAATAAAAAAATAGATGGATATATTATCTCACCCCCATTATCTTCCTAATATTTCAAATTTTTTTTTATTAGTTAATTCAAAAAAAGTGATTTTTGAAATTAATGATAATTTCCTAAAACAAACATATCGAAATAGAACCTATATATATGGGGCAAATGGTAAACTTTTACTATCTATTCCAGTAATTCATTCCCAAAAAAACAGAAAAAAATTTAAAGATGTAAAAATTTCATATGATAAGGATTGGCCAAGCCAACACTGGAAATCACTTGAAATTTCGTATAGAAGCTCACCCTTTTTTGAATTCTTTGAAGATAAATTATTATGTCTCTATAACAAAAAAGAAAAATATTTAATTGACTTTAATATAAAATCTATAAATATTTTATTTGAAATGTTGCAAATTGATTTAGAATATGACTTTACAAATTCTTATGAAGAAAATTATTCTAATATGTCAGATTATAGAATAAATTCTGAAAATTTTAATTCTAATGAAATTAAAATAAATAAATACACTCAAGTATTTGAATCAAAACATGGATTTATAAATAATTTATCTGTTTTAGATTTAATTTTTAATGAAGGCCCTAATGCAATTAATTTCATAAAAACTAGTTAATGCTAAATTTTGAAATAATTGGGTAATGATCTGTAAAATCAACTTTATCTATTTTAAAATCATTTACCTTAAATGACTTATCAACCAAGATAAAATCTATTCTTAGGGGGATTGAATTATAATTATATGTTTGACCTAAAAAATTTCCTTTTTCAACAAAAGAATCCTTTAAATCTGATTTAATCAAATTATATACATATGAAAAAGCTGTATTATTGAAATCTCCAGATACCACCACTTTATAGGGCGAATTACTCATATGAAATAATAGAATTTCAGCTTGACTCTGTTGTTTTTGAAAGGTGTTATTCAAATCTGTTATTAGTTTTTCTGCATTATCTATAACTGGAACATTTAAACTCTTATCAAACTTAAAAGATTGTAAATGGGCATTATATATTCTTATCGTATCTCTATTTATTATGATATCAGTAAAAATTGCGCCATTGTTAGAATTTTCAAATTTTATAGTTCCAGATGAATATATAGGAAATTTAGAAAATGTTGCCTGACCAAAACTAAGATATCCTCCTCTAACAGACTCAAATTTATAAGGATAAGATTCTAATTCAAATGAAAATTTATTACTGTATTCCTGAAAACTAATAATATCTATACCTTGTTTACTACTATATTCTATTATACTATCTCTACTTAACTTTTGTTCTAATTCATTATTAAATTTATTATAATTAAATACATTAACATTATAACTCATTATTGAAATTTTATCACCTCCAACATACTCTGAATTGTTTGAAAAATTTATAAATGATTTTACATAATTAAACCCTAACAATAATATAATAAAAGATAAAAGGAACTGTCTTTTTAGCTTAACAATCCAATAAAGAACAAATAATATATTAATAATAAATATTATTGGTATTAATAGACTTAGGGATGAAATACCTGATAAAATAGATGGTTTAATCTTGGGTATTAAATATGATAATAGTAGAATAAAAGCAAAAAATGAGTTAAGAACATATATTAACTTATCAAAAAAATTTAATTTTTTCATAGGCTTATTTTTTGCCTGATTTAAACAAATATTCCTTTTCACTTTTACTTAAGCTATCATAACCGCTTTTACTTATCTTATCTAGTATTATATCGATTTTTTTTTGCCTAGAAAAATCAGCTGGAGATTCATTTTTCTTATTTCTTGGTTTACGACGTTTGTAGAATCTTTTGAAATCTCCTATTCCATAAACTGAAGTATAATGGTAAAAACCTGCTAAATATCCTCCAAGGTGTGCAATGACGCCTCCATCAGGGTTGCTATTAGCAAACAGTCTTATAATGTCCATAAAAAATAGCAGGAACATTATATATTTAAACTCAAACTTTATAAATGAAATTTTTATAAGATGATTAGGCATGTAACAAAGCATAAAAAATAATAATGCGTAGGTTCCCGCTGAAGATCCTATTAATGGTCCATTCCCATTATAAAAAAGAAGAAAAAATAATCCCCCAATAATTATCCCAGTAAAAAATATTCTAAGTGGAATTTTTTCACCATATAAATTTATAAGCTTTGTAGATGAATAATAAATCATGATTAACATAAATATTAACTCATAAAAACCTTGATGAATAAAAGCATAGGTTATTATTGACCACGGATTATACAAATAATCATTAGTTAATGCGAAATATTCATTAATGTATGTTAAGTTGAATAGATCAAGAATTAAATAGGAAATATAAACAGCAATATTTAAAAAAATTATTTTTTCAAATGTATTTGAATTTCTAATTCTATATGATATATCAGAATATAAACTTTCCATTTAGTACCAGCGATTACTATTGAACTGATTTCTCTTCCAATAATACATTATTAAAAATCCTGTCAATGCTCCACCTAAATGTGCTACATAAGCTGTATTACTAGGACTAAAAAAAGAAAAACCAGAAATTGCTGAAATTAAATCTAAAATAATAATTCCAGGTATAAAATACTTAGCTTTTATTGGGACTGGAAAAAATATCAACATCAATTTACTTTCTGGAAAAAACATTCCAAAAGCAACCAGAACTCCCATTATTGCTCCCGAAGCGCCAACCATTAGCGAATTAAAAGATGACATAAAACTTAATAAATTACCCTCTCCTAATACCCCAGACCATGCAGTACTATATTTACCTTGATTTAAAATTTCAAATATTTGAGAAGAATCATATCCTGCATTAATTAATATTTCTAGATTTGAATAAAAATTGAAATACAAAAAAATTATTTGAATAATTGCAGCACCAAGACCACATGATATGTAAAAAAATAAAAATCTTTTTGATCCTAAAACTCCCTCAATTGCAACTCCAAACATCCATAAAGCGAGCATATTAAATAAAATATGTGATAAACTACCATGCATAAACATATGCGATATTACTTGCCAAAAATGGAAAGATTCACTTTTAGGGAAATGCAAACCAAATAGAGAATAAGCTACATCTCCCGATAATGAGGCGCCTATAAACATAATAATGTTTATAATTAATAGTTGTTTTACTGTTTCAGTTAATCTCATCTTGTTTATTATAGAAATTTCTTTTCAAGTTCTTCAAATGTAATTGTATAATATATATTTTTATTAAAAGGAGAGACAGCTGGCTCTTTACACGCAAACAGGCTGTTTATTATAAATTCTTGTTCATCTTTTAATAGTTTCTTTCCATTTTTTATTGCTAGACTGTTTGACATTAATTTTGCAGTTAGATCAGACTGACTAAAATTTTTGTCAGGAATATCGTCCTTTATATTATCTAATAAATCTTGTATATATGATTCTATCCTTGTTGGATCTAAAAATGTAGGGATCGCCTCAAATAATAAATCACTACTTGAAATCTTTTTAAAAATAAAACCTGACAACTTTAATTGTTTTTTATAATTAATTAATATTTCAACCTCTTGAATTGCTAAGTTTATTTCTAATGGATGTAATAATTTTTGCGGCTTAGATCCATCAATTGTTATAAACTTTAAGAATTTTTCATACAATATTCTTTGATGAGCTCTATTCTGATTTACAATTATAATACCTGACTTAATTTTATTAACTAAATATTTATTATTTAATTGGTAAACTGAATTTGATTCAAAATTGCCATCATTACTAAAATCTAAAGTATTTACCTTGCTATCTTCTTCAATAGAGTCTAAGGAATCACTGTCAATTATTCTATTTTTATCCATCTCTAAATCTATATATATATTTTTAGAAGGTTTAATAGTATTATTATCAAAAGGATTATAATTCTCATTGACATCAATACCGACCCCTTGAATTTTTTGTTTATTTCTATAAGAATAAGGCACTTCCATACTTTTATCATGATTAAAATCTAAAATTGGAGCAATATTAAATTGGCCTAGGCTATGTTTAATAGAAGATCTTAAAATCGCATAAATTGAATGCTCATCATCAAACTTAATCTCTGTTTTGGTTGGATGAATATTTATGTCAATAGATTTTGGATCTACTTCCATAAATAAGAAATATGATGGATTATATTTTAAATCAATCAATCCTTCAAATGCTGAATTTACAGAATGATTGAGGTATGGACTCCTAATAAATCTATTATTAACAAAGAAAAATTGTTCACCTCTGGACTTCTTTGAATATTCAGGTTTAAATACAAATCCATTAATTTTTAGAATATCAGTTTCTTCATTTACAGGAACTAATTTTTCATTTGATTTTGCTCCAAATATTTTTACTATTCTCTTTCTTAGATTACTTTTTGGAAGATTAAATAATTCCGAGTCGTTATTATTAAAAAAAAAATTAATTTCTGGGTGAGCTATAGAAATTCTATGAAATTCATTAATTATGTGCTTTAATTCAACATTATCAGATTTTAAAAAATTTCTTCTTGCAGGAATATTATAAAATAAGTTCTTAACTATTATCGATGTACCAATTTTAGAAACTGTAGATTTATTCTCTACTATCTTATTTCCTTGAATTTTAATAATTTTTCCAAGATCATTGTTAGATTGTCTTGTTATTAATTCAACATGTGATACTGCTGCAATACTAGCCAAAGCTTCACCTCTAAACCCCTTAGATCGAATATTAAAAAGCTCTTTTGCGGATTTTATTTTGGAAGTAGTATGTCTTTCAAAGCATATGGATGCATCATTTGAACTCATTCCTATACCATTATCTACTACTTGAATTAATGTCTTTCCAGCATTCTTGATAATCAGAGTAATTTCAGTGGCTTTTGCATCAATAGAATTTTCTAACAATTCCTTTACAACAGATGCTGGTCTTTGAACAACCTCTCCTGCAGCAATTTGATTTGCAACATTATCCGGCAATAAATGAATTATATCTTTCAATAATTAATAAAATTTTAAATCAAGAAAAGCATTAAGAATAAAGCAATTAATACTAAAAAAATAATAATCAATCTTTTTCTTACTGAATTATCAGTGCCCTTCTTATAATCTTCAATAGCATTTCTAAATTTTTTTCTAAAACTATTACTGTCTCCAACCGTACTTCTATATTCATCAAATTTCGATTTAATTTTTTTTGGTTTTGCATGAGTTCCAACATAGCTCTTCTCCT